>JAISYA010000128.1 GCA_031270205.1 Treponema sp. | reverse complement strand
AATTTGGCAATTACCGGTGTCGGCAATGGAACGATACATTACCGTGGCACTCCGGTTATGGATTTCACCGCCGTAGGATCAGGCAGAATTGTCCGGCTCCCCGATAATTCTTAGGCGGTTAAAAAGGCGTTTGCGCGGAATGAAACACCGTATTATCTTCCCGCTGTTTCTACCGTTAGGCGTGTGTTTGTCCTGCGCAAACGCTTGTGCGTCAAGCGGAAATGAAACGCCGCGAAGAGCGACGCCGGCACAGTCTGTCATTCTTCATTCATTCTTTACCCGCTCAAACAAGCGGCCCGGATGAACGCTACTTCACCACAATATTCACCAGCTTGTCCGGCACACAGATAACCTTTACCACCGTATGCCCGCCGGTCCACTTGCGCACGCCGGGCAGGGCCAGGGCGGTTTTTTCAAGCTCCGCCTTTGCGGTCCCGGCGGGGGCGATGAACTTGTCGCGTATCTTGCCGTTCACCTGGGCCACGACCGTTACTTCCTCGTCAAGGGTCAATTGCCCGTCATAGCGCGGCCAGGAGCAGGCGGACACCGATTCGGCGTGGCCCAGCTTTTCCCACAGTTCCTCGCACAGATGGGGAGCGTACGCGCCCAGCATGATCACCAGCGGCTCCCAGAGGCCGCGGGGGATTTCGGCGAGCCGGGCAAGCTCGCTGGAATAAATCATCATCTGGCTGATGGCGGTGTTGAAGTTGAGGCCGGCCGTGTCTTCGCTCACTTTTTTGATGGTGCGATGGAAGAGTTTGAGCAGGGCGCGGCCGCCCGCCGCCTCGCTTCCCGGCGCGGCGTCGCAGAGCGGCTTTTCACCGATGGCCCAGATCCGTTCCAGAAAGCGCGACACGCCGATAAGCCCCGCGGTGATCCACGGCTTGCTCACTTCCAGCGGCCCCATGAACATCTCGTAGAGCCGCATCGAGTCCGCCCCGTAGTTTCTGATAATGTCATCGGGGTTGATCACATTCCCCCGGCTTTTGCTCATCTTCTGATTGTCCTCGCCCAGGATCATGCCCTGGTTAATGAGCCGCAGGAACGGCTCGCTCGTGTTTACCAGAGCCAGGTCGTAGAGTACCTTGTGCCAGAAGCGGCTGTACAGGAGGTGGAGGACGGCGTGTTCCGCGCCGCCGACGTAGAGGTCCACCGGCGCCCAGTAATCAACCTTGTCCTTTGCCGCGAAGGCGGTATCGTTGCGGGGATCGAGGTAGCGCAGGTAGTACCAGCAGGAACCCGCCCACTGGGGCATGGTGTTGGTTTCCCGTTTTGCCCTGCCGCCGCAGCGGGGGCAGGCGGTCTGTACCCATTCGTCGATACCGGCCAGGGGCGATTCGCCGGTGCCGGTGGGGGCGTAGGATCGTACCTCGGGCAGTTTCAGGGGAAGCTCGTTTTCAGGCAGGGGTACAATGCCGCACTGTTCACAATGCACTATGGGAATAGGCTCGCCCCAGTAGCGCTGGCGGCTGAATATCCAGTCCCTGAGCTTGTAGTTCACCGCCCGTTTGCCGATGCCTCTCTCCGCAAGCCAGTCCGTTATGCGCTCTTTCGCCTCGCCGGTCGGGAGACCGGTAAAGGGGCCTGAGTTCACCGAGTAACCGTCCGCTATGGTACATTCGGCCGGCCCGGCGGAGTAGTCCCTGCCCGCCTCCGGTTTTTCGGCGGCTACAACCATCACAATCGGCAGATCAAAGGCCCTGGCAAAGTCCCAGTCGCGTTCATCGTGGGCGGGCACCGCCATAATCGCGCCGGTACCGTAGGAGATAAGCACGTAATCGGCGATCCAGATGGGGATTTTCGCGTTGTTTACCGGGTTCAGCGCGTACGCGCCGCTAAACACGCCGGTTTTTTCTTTTGCCAGGTCCGTGCGTTCAAGATCGCTCTTGCGCGCGGATTCCTCAAGATAGGCCGCCACCGCCCCCTGCTGTTCCGGCGTGGTGATCTTTTCCACCAGGGGATGCTCCGGCGCGAGGACCATGTAAGTCGCGCCGAACAGCGTGTCCGGCCTCGTCGTGTAAATCTCCAGCGTCTCGGGATGCCCGTCAATCGAGAAGATCACGTCGGCGCCCTCGCTGCGGCCGATCCAGTTGCGCTGCATGAGCTTCACCGGCTCGGGCCAGTCAAGGCCGTCCAGGTCTTTGAGGAGCCGCTCGGCGTAGGCGGTTATTTTGAGTATCCACTGGCGGATTCGCCTGCGCGTAACCACAGCGCCGCAGCGCTCGCAGAGGCCGTCCTTCACTTCCTCGTTTGCAAGGCCCGTCTTGCAGGAGGGACACCAGTTGATCGGGCTTTCCGCTTCGTAGGCAAGGCCCTTCTCGAACAGTTTGAGGAATATCCACTGGGTCCAGCGGTAGTATTCCCCGCTTGAAGTGTCTACCTCCCGATCCCAGTCGTAGGAAAAACCCAGGGCCTTGATTTGCGAACGGAAACGCGCTATGTTCGCGGCGGTGGTAACCGCCGGATGGGCGCCGGTTTTTATGGCGTAATTTTCCGCGGGCAGGCCGAAGGCGTCAAAGCCCATGGGGTGCAGCACGTTATACCCGTTCATGCGGAGGTAACGGCAGTAGATGTCCGTGGCCGTATAGCCTTCGGGGTGGCCCACGTGCAGGCCCTGGGCGGAAGGATAGGGAAACATGTCAAGCACATAACGGCGCCTCTCCTTCGGAATCGAAGGATCCTCCACGGCTTTGAATGTGTTATGCTCCGCCCAATAACGCTGCCACTTGGGCTCAATAGTCTCAAAGGGATATTTCGCCATACCTGTCGGACTCCTTATAAAGAAATGTACGCCGAACCACACAGGGAAGAGAGGGCGCAGCTCCGGCTGCCCGCGGCGCTTTACTTCCGCGGGAGCGGGAGGCCCTTCGCTTTTGGCCTCCGCCTCCCAATCATCGCCGTCCGGGTGGTCAATGGCTGCGGTTAAAACTCCGCCGCTTTCTTTTTGGCCTCGGCCATCCAGCCCCGGAGCTGCCTGACGCGGGTCACGTCCGAGGGGTGGGTACTGAGAAATTCTATCGTACCGCCGCCCAGGGAAGACATCCGCTCCCAGAAGGGTACCGATTCCTCAGGATTATAACCGGCAATGGCCATGAGGATAAGGCCGTAGTGATCCGCCTCGCTTTCATGCTCGCGGCTAAAGGGAAGGGCGCCGAAGACCTCAGAACCGACGCCGTAGGCCGCCATGGTAAGGGCCTGGGTGTCCTCCGAAGCGCCGGAAAAAAGCGCGCCGACCGCCGTCCCGCCCAGTTCCTGCAGCACGCCGGCGCTCATCCGCTGCTGGCCGTGGTTCAGCAGGGCGTGGGCAACCTCGTGACCCATCACCGTGGCAAGCCCGTCCTCGTTTTCGGTAACGGGCAGTATGCCGGAATAGACCACGATTTTCCCGCCGGGCATACACCAGGCGTTCACTTCCTCGGACTCAACCAGATGGTACTCCCATTCATAGCCGTCGAGGTGACTACTCTGCCCTTCCGAGTCAAGCCATTTTTCCGCCGCCGCCCGGATGTTTTGCCCCACCCGCTCCACCAGCCGCGCTTCCGGCGTCCCGGTGACAACTTTGTTTTCCGCCAGAAACTGATCGTATTGCTCAAAAGACATGGCGAACAAGCCGGTATTATCCACAAGGGCCATGGTACTTTTGCCGGTAAGGGGATTAGTGGCGCAGGTCAGCAAAAAGAACACAAGCGCCGCCGGTAAAATGAAAAAAAGAACGTACTTTCTCATAGGGGCATTGTAACATCAGCGCCGAAATTAAGCAACAACGCGGTTGAATACCCAGGAATTCCGACTTGCGAATGAGCCTCCTCGGGGCAAGCCCCGCGGTATCTTTAGCGCTGCTTAACTTGATCGGAGGCTCGTTCGATAGGAAGTTTTTTATACCCTCCCCCGCGCAAGCGGGTTCTTTGGTTTAATACCAAATCATTG
>JAISYA010000222.1 GCA_031270205.1 Treponema sp. | reverse complement strand
CGTCAATGCCTTCCGCAAGCTGGAATTTGATGAGTTCGCGGAAACCTTCGTAGTCGACTGCGCCTGAGTCGTTCATGGGGGTGATAAGCGCCGTAAAAGCGCCGCGAAACGGTGTCATGGTTGCTCCTTCTTTCGTAGTTCCCCGCGCTTTCCACGCGGGGTATATATGACTCCGGGCCGGAGTCGCCGGTAACTCCAGCGATATACATATTCGGCAAGAGGCCGGCCCAGGCCAAAATTACCGAATAACCGGGGCGTTGCGGGGGCGGCCCCGCAGAGGGGGCGAAGACCGCAATGCGGGCTGACGGCGGGGGGAGACTTCCCTCTCCTGCCGAATACCTGCTGTTATATTTCTAAAATGTCTTTCAGCATTTCGTCAATGGTGAATACGCCCCGCCTGGCCGGAGGGCCCGCCAGCCATTGGGCGGCCTTGAGCGCGCCTGAGGCGAAACCTTCCCGGCTGCGGGCGGTGTGGCTTATTTCGATGGTGTCCGCCGGGGAATCGAAAAACAGGCTGTGTTTGCCCGGCGCGGAGCCGATGCGCAGGCTGGGAAAGTGCAGTTCGCCGGGGTCAGGGCGGCGGTTCAGCGTTTCCCAGACCGCGGCGCGCTTGCGCTCAAGCCGGGAAAGCACGCCCGCTACCAGTGTTTTCGCGGTTCCCGAAGGGCTGTCCAGTTTTTGGTTGTGATGGGTCTCGAAGCCCCCCGCGTCGAATTCGGGAAAGGCGTTCATCAGCGTCGAGGCGTACCAGGCGACGCGGTAGAAAAGATTGACGCCCATGGAAAAATTGGCCGACCAGATCAGGGCGCTCCCCGCCGCTTCCACCGCCTTTGTTATTTCGTCCAGTTGGCCGTACCAGCCGGTGGTCCCCGTTACGGTGGGGATTTGCTTTTCCGCCAGGGCTTTGATGTTTGCCGCCGCTTCGCCGGGACGGGTGAATTCAATGGCCGCGTCGGCGGTTTCAAGGTGTTCCGCTTCCGCTATGGTCTTGTGTATCCGCGCTTGCGCGGGAGCGGGGGCCGCGGGGTCCACTATGGCGGCGATAGTGTGCCCGTTCCGGCGGGCGATCTGTTCGATCATTTTTCCCATTTTGCCGTAACCGATAATGGCGATGTTCATGCCCGGCCTCCCGCGCCGCGTTCTTCCGCCGCGTTCCCGTGAAGCGATTCAAAAAAGTCCAGATGCAGGGCCCTGACCACTTCCGCCGCCTCATCGTCATCCACGATAAAACTGATATTCACTTTGCTTGCCCCCTGGGAAACCATCTGCACCGGCACTCCGATAAGCTGGCAGGTTCTGAAAGCCCTGGCAAGTATTTCCGAAGAGCGCCTGACGTTGCCGATGATGGTGACGATGGCCTTGCCGGTTTTTATCTCCACGCTGGCGATTTTGGCCAGGTCTTTTTTCAGCGCCGAGAGATCGTGTACCGGGTCCAGGGTGAGGGAAACGGAAACTTCGCTCGTGGCCACCATGTCCACCGAAAGGCGGCGCCGGGCGAAAGTGGAAAACAGCTCCGCGAGGAAGCCGTATTGCCCCAGCATACGGGTGGAGACGATGTCCACCAGCGTTACGTTTCTCCGTGAGGTGATTGCCCGGACCGGCGTGTTCTTTTTTTCCATAGACGCGATGATCCTGGTACCCGGCGCGGCGGGGTTATACGAGTTTTTTACCAGTACGGGCGTTCCGGTCTTCATGCAGGGCTGCATGGCCCTGGGGTGGAGTACCTGCGCGCCGAAGTAGGCCAGCTCCGCGGCCTCCGCATAGGTTACCGTTTCCACGGGTTTCGCCGTTTTGACGATGCGGGGATCGGCGGTGAGGATGCCGTCCACGTCTTTCCAGACCTGGACTTCCTCGGCTTTACAGGCCGCGGCGATCAGGGTGGCTGAAAGGTCCGAGCCGCCCCGGCCAAGTGTGGTGATGTTGCCCTCGCCGTCCCTGGCGATGAAGCCGGTTACCACGGGCAGAATCCCCGCGTCCAAAACGGGGAACAGCAGTTTGGGAATCCGCTCCCGGCTTTCCCGGTCAAGCTCCGCGGCGGTGTAATTGGAATCCGAGACAAAGCCGATTTCCCAAGCGTCCAGGGCGCGGGTCTGTACAGGTATGGAGTGCTGAAAGTAGGCCGCAGCGATCCGTACCGAAAGCCGCTCCCCGAAGGAAACGAGATAGTCCCTGGTACGCAACGTCAATTCCCTGATCAGGGCAATACCCGCAAGCAGGCTCCGCAGCTCTTCCAGGAGAAGGGTGATGTCCTTCCGGGCCTGGGCCGGCAGTTGTAACTGTGCTATTACCTCAAGGTGATGGTTCCCGATACGGTCAAGCGAGACCTTTCCCCGCAGCCGGGCTTCTTCACCGGCCTCAAGGAGCTGGTCCGTCGTGTCTCCCATAGCGGATAATACCAGGACAGGCCTGCGCTCAAGCTGGGTCTTTACAATGCCGGCCACATGCCGGAGCCGCTCCGCGCCGGCCACCGAGCTTCCGCCGAATTTCATCACAATCATTGATTTTGAAGGTATCAGAAATAAAGACGCTTTGCAACGGGGCGCAAAAGTATTTCCACTTGCGGAAAAATCACCCAAATTGAAACAAACAAATTGTAAAGCGGTGAACGCATACGGTGACAGTCACAGGATGCGTTCACCCGGCTAAAAATCCCCGGGGGCCTCCCGGCTCAATCGTCAATCGCTTTCAGGTTCTGCGGGAAGCCGGCGATTTTTTGGGCTTCGGCGTTGGTGGCGGCGATTTTGATTTGGCCGCTCACGATTTGCTGCTGCAACGTATTAAGCTGGGTTACGATGTCCCGGTCCAGGGCGGGATTGGTGGTGGAGTAGCCCACGCCGTCTTTGCTGAGGTCAAAGGTGATCACTTCGCCTTTGAAGGTGCCGTTCTTGATCTCGTTAAGGACGTAGACAAGACTCGTTTCCACGCGCTTGAGCATGGAGGTGAGTACCGCCGACTCGGTGGAGTTGGGGAGCAGGCCCTCTTCGTGCTGGTCGGAGTCAACGCCGATGGCCCAGACGTTTCTGCCCGCGGCGCGGTATTCCTTGGCCTGGGCGATAGTGCCGTTGCCGCTGCCCCCGGCCGCGGAATAGATCGCGTACACGCCGGAGTCATACCAGTTTTTGGCCTGGGTCTTGGCAAGGGCCGGCTCGCCCCAACTGTTCACGTAGTAGTCCACAATTTCGGCGTTGGGGAATATCGAAAGTACGCCCTGCACGTAGCCCACCTCAAACTTGGTGATCGTCGCGCCGGGCACGCCGCCGATAAAACCAAAACGGGGGTTCTCAATGCCGTCGGCCTTGGCCTTGAGCGCCGCCGCCGCGCCCACCAGGAAGGAACCTTCATGCTCCGCGTAAACCGACTGCATGATGTTTGACGAACCAAGCCAGTCCACATCAACGATCATGTACTTCTGATCGGGATTGTCCGCGGCGACTTCCCCCAGCGCGTCGGCCCAGGTAAAGCCCGTGGCGACGATAAGATCGTAGCCCTCGTCCGTGGCCTGCCTCAGGTTGGGGATGTACATATCCTGCGTCTGGGCGGTAACCACATCGTAGAAGGTTCCCCGCTTTGAGGCGTTGGCCCAGGTGTCGCCGTAATACTCAAGAATCCCCCGCCACGCCGCGGCGTTGAAAGACTTGTCGTCAATACCCGTGGCGTCGGTGAGCAGCCGCACCGTCACATCCTCTCTGGCCGGGGCCGCCGGAGACGCCGCGCTTTTTTTTTGGCACCCCGCCAAACCGATCAAAGAAACCGCGGCAAGCGCGGCCAAACTCAAGCAAAGGAATGATTTTTTCATGATTTCCTCCTTCAGTTCCGTAATTGCTTCTGCATATTACCATAAACCCAAACAG
>JAISYA010000220.1 GCA_031270205.1 Treponema sp. | reverse complement strand
ACCCTTATTTTTACAGCTTGACAGACCGCAAGTTTCATGCTAATTTCTAAACTGTTCTATGGGCGATTAACTCAGCGGGAGAGTGTTACCTTCACACGGTAGAAGTCACTGGTTCAAATCCAGTATCGCCCATCTTGGGAGTGTAAAAAAGTTTGAAAAACTTGTTCAGACAGCGTTTTTAAGTGCGGCATTTTCATACTGTTTCAACGAAAGGGGCGTAAACGCGAAAAACGTCTGGAAAGTAATCAACTTGTTTATCCACCCTGAATAGCCACCCAGAGAAAGGGCGCTATAACGTATTCACTTTTTCGAATTGGCACCTGGCTGGCACATAGGTCCAGCCGCTTGCTTTCGGTAAGGAGTTCGTTATGGTCCTTCCCTTCTCTGTTTTCGCCTGTGCCGGTCGTCCGTATTTCTATGTTGCTTTCAAAAACAAAAAGGCCGGCAGGTGTCTCTCCGCGATCAGCACAAAAAAGGAAATTAATGGTAAGCTTCCCCGGAGCGCCGGTAGCGCGGGTAAAACTCAACCGTACCGTCCCGCCCGGGGTATTCGCGCCTCGTATTCCCGCCGCAGGTTCGTGTTTCGGCGGACAGGCGGATATGCGCTCCTTGAGAAAAAATTTCACAAAAAAAACGGAAAACCACTGAAAAACTGAAATACCGCGATATATGTATGAATGGAGCTATATAATAACGGTTATCTTATAACATATGTAACAGGTGATGGAGAAACGCCTGTTATGAGGAGCTGATTTATGAGAAAATACCTGAGATTCATTACCGGATTCGTCCTATGTGCCGCGGTATTGGTGTTTCTGTATTCTTGCTTAAACCCGATAGGGTTCACCCCCGAAGATTTCAAGCTGCAAATTAAGGGAGACATAACCATTGACGGGGCGCTAGAGACCAAAGACATCACTGCGGCGTCAACCTACATCGTGAACATGTCGAACTCTCTCGACTTTTTGGATATTACCATTACCCAAAAAGAGAACCCGAAACTTGCTACGGAGACGCCTCCGTATCTTATATCCGTGTTTAACAACACGAAAGACTCGAATAATAACTGGAAAATCGTCAAGACAAAGTATGTCCAGGCGTCCGACATCGAGTACGAGGTCGAGCTAAACATCCAGCAAAGGCCGGGCGGTTCATCCAGCGTTAAAAAAACGGCGGATGTGTACGCTACCCAGTCCAAGGGTATCTACTATGTCTGGATGTACCGGACAGAGGACGCTTCTTATATTAACGAACAGAAAGCTAATGGGGTTTCTGACGAGTTTGCCGATATCGTAGTGGTATCGCCCAACGATCCGAACATGCGGAGACCGTTCCCCATTCCCAAGCCGGGCGATACGAACACCACCATCGATATTAATGTGGGCAGTTCCGACAACGCGGCCATTCAGGATATTTTGCAGAAGATCGCCAACACGATTGTCAACATCGCCGATAATACCGGCGAAAAAACGCCGGAAGAAGAGAACGGATCGGTTCCGCCCATTATTTCACCCAAAAACAGAGCCACCATGGGTACATTCGTCGTGGTTAACCTTTCACGGACCAGAAATGTTGACTGGGTGCAGTTTGTAGACGAGGGAAGAACATTTGGTGATCCGCTCCAAAACGTTATCCACACCATCAACAGCGTATCGGTACAGAACGAAGGCGGGACAGTCGCGTTCCCCGCGGTAGCGGCCCAGGACAGAAGGGCTATCGCCCTGCAGCAGGGCCAATACAAGATAACAGCCGGGCACAACGGAACCGAGAGAACCGCGATGAAGACCGGTATAATAGTCCCGTCCAACGATCCCCAGACCACCAAAGAGCACTATCTCTACTTCTACAGGGACAAGAGCGGGAACTATGTCGTCAACGTGGAAAAGCCCGGGGAAAATGATATGGATCCCACCGACGTACTGCCGCCGTCACAAGGCTCTGGCGTCGGGCGAATTACCCTGGTCAACAAGACTACCGGGGCGGTGCTTGACTCGGTTACTCTGGAAGCGCGGGACTACCCGGCACGGGGCGACAAGACCTGGACCTATACCGACTTCGCCAGGGGAGCGCCGCTAAACATCAATGCCTCTGACGACGTGGACATGATTGGCACAAGCCTTTTCCCGATAGACGGCTACTTCATTGCCAGCGTCAACGCGATAACTTCAGAGGGCGCCTGCGCTGTTACCAGACTTGTCTACCTCAACAACACGATTGCGGAGATCATCGTTACGGACAACGATGTGGCTGCCCGGAAAGTTCCAGGCGCCAGAATCAATGTGCTGAACACCTCAAGCACGATTTCCGTTGTCGAGAGCGTCAAAATCACCGACGCGAAAACAAGCGCTAATTACCAGGTATACACTACAAATGTGCCCAACGGAAACGCGGTGACCTTCGATGTCATTAACTCCATCGGTATGCCGATCATTGAGGGTCGGGACTATACGGCGCAGGCGTCGGTTACTGTGACGAAACAGTTCACGGGGATATTCGAGGTGAATGGCGAGGAAGTGGAAAACCCGGTACTCACGTACTCCGGCGCTATCAACGTATCAATCGCTCCGGATGGAAAACTCTACGGCGCGAACGGCCCCGCTTCGCACCTGAGGACGATCACGGTTAGCGAAAGCGACCTTATCGCCGGAGGCCTCATTCCGCCGACTCCGCCCGGGGCGCCGGGCTTTATCCCCGTCACCGATGTGGTTATACTCAACGGGGAGTATGCCGGCGACGGCGTGAAGTTCTTCGCCAGGGACGGTAATCCGCGGACCATTCAGTGGCTGGCTATTCCTGACGACGCCACGGCCTTCAATCCGCTCCACGGTAATAACGATCCAAGGGGCTACTGGAAAGTAGGGGCGCTTGACGCGATGACGAACGCGGCTCACTATTCCCTTACGCGGACAGGTGTGCTCACAGTCCAATCTTCCTGGAGTTACGACTATCTCAATGTCGCCTATGTGGTAGAAAACGGGATCGCGCAAGGAACACGGAATCCGGGGCTAAACACCGTCGGCTCACTATTGCTGGACGGAGTGGACTTGAGCAAAGACTTCGTGAAAGTCATCAAGCTTAAGACCCCGCCGCCGTCTGTTACGGCGCCGCCGCCGCCGCCGGGAGGAGGGACCCAGGGCCTCATCCTTAATTATACCGGGAAAAACGCGCCGTCGGACCTGTACTCTATCAACCTGATTGAGGTGTACGAGCGGCCGGAAATCATCGCCCAGTGGCAGTCTGTCCATATTACCCCAAGCGGGCCGGCGCCCGCGACGGGAACCGTAGACGATGTGGGTTACCACTATTATACAGGCGGCGTCAGGAGATATCAGATTCCGCTGATAGAGGCGGGCGCAACGGGCGTTGGAAACTTCAAAACCGGCAGAACCGGCTGGTGGTGGGAAGAGTACCCCTGCGATGAATTCAATGACCGGTTCGGCAGCACAAGCGAAGGGTGGCTCCAGGGCTTCGCCCATGGCCGGGAGAGCGCACTCTGGCATTATCCCGGTCCTTCGGGATACAAGAGCATGGGATTCAACTATTGGGGAACCGGTAATACGGTGGATTCTGTCCATGGAGGGCATTATTCAGGCCGCGTCGAGCCGTACTTCCTTGGATCGTTCTGGACCGGCAGAAGCGGCGATCCGCACGCGGCGCAGAGGGCTGCGGTGAACGCGAGATCGGCGGCGGCCGGCGTTACCGGTACATGGGTCACGAAGGTGTCGGATGACGGAAAGTTCAATGCTGCCGGCGAGCAGATATTGTTGTCCGTTCCTAAAAACAAGGGCGTTATCTGGCTCAGGATGAGGACGGATTATTACTCCGCCCTTACCGGCTACCACTGGAAAGCTTCCGGTACGCTTGAATGGTTCTGTTACAACCCGGATACGGACTACCAGAAAGACGCCAGCGGAAACATCATTATTGATGTCTACCCATACGCGGCGCCGTACATGAACTACCGGAAATAGCGGTTTCCGGCGCCATATTCAGGGCCCCTTCGGGGGCCCTTTTTTTCGGAACCGGCGGCCCAGGCGCAAAAATTGAGCCGGTTTGTTACCGGAAACAGCTTGTGCCCCAACGGGAACGCAGGGGTAACGCCCCGTGCCGTTCTGTCGGCCTTTCGGCAGGCCCGCCTGTGGCGGGCAGCTTGGGACCGGCTTCTCCTCTCTACTCATCCCTCTTCTCCCTTTGTGCGCCTGTATGTCTTTTGCGCCCGGAGCGGGAATTGCGCTTGAAAAGAGCGTTGCTTTAATTTGCAGTTTATACTATACTTTGCCTTATGGCTGAGACCGGCGCCTCTAATTACGCAGATTCGCTTCTGGAAGTTCTTCTCGCGCGGAAGGATTGGCTGGAGCAGTCTGAACTGACCAGACTGAAAGAGGAACTGCGGATATTCCAGAGCGCGTTCGCGGCGCTGTACAATATTTTCCTCAAAAAAAAGCTGATACACGAGGACCCCTACAAGCAGGAGGCGCGCATTGGGGAACTGGAAGTGCCCGAAACCGGCCCTTTCAACGAAGCCAAGCGGGTGGAGCAGATTTCCCTGCGGCTCTCCAATTACGACAATCAGCTCGACTTTCTGGTCAACTTTTATCAGTTCCAGATTGACTTTTTCAATCTGGAACGGGTAAGGCGCATCCTGGGCCTGGTGCGCTACATTGACTGGGTTCATCTGACACCGGATTCCCAATCGCATAATACCAGGGTAGTGGCGGAAATTACCGCCCAGTCAAAAGTCGGCGTGGATCAGATAACGCTCAGCATCGTCGGCGAGTCCCTGGCCAAGCTCTCAAAAACGACCGGCACGGTGGTGGGGATCCTCAAGGATCTGATCACCTACTACAAAGAAACCTACAAGCTCAATATCCGAAACGCCATTACGAAAAACATGTCCGCCGGGGAAGCCGGCGTGGTGAATATCAAGCGGAAGTTTGCATCGGCCCTGCCGGGTATTCCCTTCTATCAGGAATTCGTTGACGAGCTTATAAAAGAGGACTACTCGAAAGACGGGCCGGCCATGCAGGAGGCGATTCTTAAATCCCTCAAGCTGGTGGAAGAAAAGCCGAAAGTCGTCAAGCCGGCGGTGGACTTCAAGGCCACCCTGCTGGAAGGCGTTCAGGTTATCGGGGGATCGACCAACGCGCTGACTGAAATCGTCGGCAAAATCGACGAAAACGGGGCTGTGCTGGCAAACCGGAAAAAGAGTTTCTGGGAGAAGGTCCGGCTTATTATCCGGCAGATGATGCACAGTGAGCCTGAAGAGGTGATCTACGAAGTGCAATACATGGACGTCACCAAAGGGATACCGGTTAAAGAGAAGATAAACTACCACCAGTTTCGTGCGGACCTGGATAAAAAGATCAGGGTTTTTGCCAAACTTGGCGGACAGGGGACGGCGCTCTCAAAACTGGGCGCCATGTCCGAGGAACAGATAACCTCCTATCTGGACCGGAGCATCAGGGAACTACAGTCCCTGCACCGGACTCTTGGCGCGCTGGATGATTTTTTCAAAAGCAGCTCAGCCAAAGAAGAACGTGAAAAAATCAAGGGTATCAAGCCCGAGCTGTCCACTGTCAAAAACTCCATTGTGCGCGCCAACCAGTTCCGGCATGAGTATAACGCCCAAAAAGAAGAAGAAGAACAGCTTAAGCGGCTGGGGGTCAGTCCCACTGCTTGAGCGGAGAAAAAAATGAACAAACACGCCCTAAACAAAACCGGTCTTTTCATGCTCCTCATCCTGGCCTGCGCGGGTCTGTGGGCCTGCAAGACGAGTCCCGGAGAAAACCTGCCCGCGGAAACGCCGCCGCAGGAAACGGAACCCTCCCCGTCCGCCGCGCCCGAACCGGAAGGCGGGCCGCTCACGCCGGAATTCGCCGAAAGCCGGCCCGAAGTACTTGCCCGGGACGAGCTTACCGTGGCCCTTTCCAGGGGGGAAGTGGTGGAGTTGGATTTCCGCAAGTCATATCTGGCAAGCGAGGCCCAGCTTTTTACCGCCATCTACGAGGGCCTTTTTTCCTACCACCCTTTCACTATGGAGCCGATTCCGGCGGCGGTTGAAAAGTGGGAACTCTCGGAAGACAAAAAACAGTGGACTTTTACCATCAGGCAGAACGCCAAATACTGGAATGGCGATCCGGTACGGGCCGAGGATTTCCGCGCCGCCTGGATTTCCCTCCTTTCGCCGGAGCGGGAATCTCCCTACTCAAGCCTCTTTGACGTGATCGAGCGGGCCAGGGAATTCCGTACCGGCGTGGAGAAAGATCCAGCCAGGGTAGGCATAAGCGTCACCGGGGAGAAAATCCTGACGGTCAGGCTTAACGCTCCGGCGGCCTTTTTCCCCGCCATGCTCTGCCATCATTCCTTTAGTCCCATCCACCCCTCAATGCTGAATAAAGAACACTGGGCGCCGCCTTCCAATGGCGATGAAACCGCCGGCAAAGCCGCCGCCTGGGAGCCGCCGTTTTCCAACGGCCCCTTCCGCATTACCGAAATGGACGAAGATACAATCGTGCTGGCCAAAACCGATCAGTATTGGGATGCGCGGCGGGTTTCCTTCAACAAAATAACCCTCAAGTACACGGAAGACGGCGACGAGACGGCAAACCTCTGGAATTCGGGGGAGGCTCGCTGGATTTCCGGGGATGTCAACCTTGACGCGCTCACCGACCGGAGCGGCATTCAGGTTAACGCCATGTTCGCCACCCACTACTACTTTATCCGTTCCGCGGAAAAGCCCTGGGACGATTACCGTATCCGCCGGGCCCTGGCACTGGCCCTGCCCTGGGACGAAATCCGGCAGGGCCATTTCCTGCCCGCCGCAACACTGATTTTCCCCATCAGGGGCTATCCTGAGATAGCGGGGCTGACCATGCCCGATATGGAAGAGGCGGCGCGGCTCCTCGCCGAGGCGGGTTACGCGGGCGGCAGGGGTCTGCCGGAACTGGTGATACGGCTCACCCCCTCGCAGGAGGCGGCCCGCATCGGCGGCTTAATGGCCCAGACATGGAAGGAGGGGCTTGGCGTGCCGGTGAGGGTGGAAGTGATCCCCTATAACCAGTATTTCCAGTCCATGAAAGGTTCAGGCTACATCGTGGGTTCTTCTACCTGGATTGGCGATTTCGCCGACCCCTATACTTTCCTGCAAATGTGGCGGCGGGATTCCAACCTGAACGACGCCCGCTACAACGACGCGGATTATGAAAAATTGATGGAAAGGTCCATGCTGGAAGAGGGGGACGTCCGCCTCGCCACGCTGGCGGAAGCGGAAAAACTCCTGCTTGACCGCGGCTCGGTGCTGCCCGTTTCATACAGCCCGGCGATCAACGTAGTGGACACCAACGAGCTTGACGGCTGGTACCCCAATGCCCTGGACATTCATCCTTTCAAATACCTCAACTTCAAAGCCTTTCGCCCTCTGCCGGGGGTAGTGTTCCTCTCGAACGAGCCTCTGCGCCTTGCCGCCACGAACAGGCAAAAAACAGCGAAGTAAGAGTTCGTGAAGTCGTGGTTTTTTCCGCTGTTCATGGTCATGAACAGCCCTTGCGGAGGATCCGCCCCAGCCGCAGCGCGGGATGAGCCTCCGCGGGGCAAGCCTGGCAAGCGCAGCTTGCCTTGGGGTATTAAACCAGACTTTTGAATGAACGCACCGGAATTGGTAAGCATAGGACAACACAGACAAACACGGACAGCAGTCTGATATTTCGATCAAAAAGTCCGTATTTTTCAGGAACCTTCGGGCGGCGCGTGTAATAGCGCCGGCTCATAACTCCCCATATACCGCCGCCGCGGCCAGAACCCTTCTGGCGTACTCCCTGGTTTCGGGGAATTCGACGGTTTCAAGAAAGAGGTCGGCGGGCA
>JAISYA010000143.1 GCA_031270205.1 Treponema sp. | reverse complement strand
CTGATGCGTTATGCCCTTTGTAACGGATTCGCCGGCCCAATGGACCTCTCTGTTTACCTTGAAGACCTGGAGCGGCGTATATGCGCGGCTGACGAGGAAAGCCTTGCCATGCAGTGGCTTTCCTTTGCCCGCTGTAAACTGCATGAGGGGTATTTCGCGCCTTCCAGGCCAAAGTCCGCGCCGGCTGTTACCTGGCCCGATGTCAATATTAACGATTGTATTAATGATATTGATATGATGATCTACCAGCAGCTCAAGGGCGTTTCCGATATTCTTTCCGAAGGCGGCGGGGAACTGCTTTCCCTGCGGCCCAATTACGGAACGGGTATCGTCCCTTCGATGTACGGCGCGGAAATCTTTATCATGCCCCGCGAGTCGAATACCCTGCCCGGCGTACGGACGCTTCCCGGCGCAATGACCGGCATCAGGCGCATCCTTGACAGGGGGGAAATGGATTTTTCCAAAGCCCTTGCGGGGCGGGTTTTTGATTTTGCCGAACGCTGGGCTGAAGTTTCCCTGCCGTATACATCGGTCAGGCGTTACGTGTATATGTACAATCCCGATCTCCAGGGGCCGCTGCCCCTGGTGGAACTGCTTTGGGGATCGGAACTTTACCTGGACATTTTTGACGAGCGGGAAACGGTATGCGCCGCCCTGGGTTTTTTCACGGATGTGATAATCGCGTTTCTCAAAAAATTCCACGCGCTCTTTCCGCCCTTTGACTCCGACTGCAGCGTTGAATGGGGGCTGCTGCACCGGGGCGGGGTGATAATACGGAACGACGCGGTGATGAATATTTCGGGCGATATGTACAGGGAATTTGTTAAACCGCACGATCAGCGGATCATCAGCGTCTTTGGAGGGGGGATTCATTTTTGCGGAAAAGGCGATCATTATATAGAGCATATTTCGGAGATCAGAGGAATATCCACTGTTAATTTGTCGCAGCCTGAATATAACGATATGGAAATCATCTATCAGAATACGGTTGACAGGGGAATTGTAATTATAGGACTGCCGCACGCCGAGGTAAAGCGGGCCTCGGCTGCGGGGCGCAATCTGCGCGGGCGCGTTCACTGCGGCGCCGCCCTTGCCGCGTGGACGGATAAAGAATCAAAATGATATTGCAGCGGAACTTGTCCGGAAACTGAAGTTTTCGAACAGAACACCGGCCGGGCTGCGGAACAAGTCCATTGTAACAAAGCCGGCAAACCGGTAAAACAAAGGTATGGAGAAAAAATGATCCGCTACGCCCTTTGCAACGAACTCTTCGGCCCGCTGGACCCTTTTGAGGCGGGAAGGATCACAAAAAGCGCCGGTTATGGGGGGATTGAATTTGCCCCCTATACTTTTTTCGGTTCGTTTTCCCGCGGAGATATCAGGGCCGGTACCGGCGAAATGAAAAAGGTTCTGGGAGAAAACGGCCTGCAATTTGCCGGTTTTCATTGGCTGCTCGTTTCGCCCCGGCCTTTGTCGCTGGTCAGCCCGGACAAAAAGCTGCGGCAGGCAGCGCTGGATCATCTGCGGCGCCTGCTCGCCGCCGCCGGGGAACTGGGCGGGGGAAATTTGATCCTCGGTTCCCCGAAACAGCGAAGCGCCTGTCCCGGCCAGAGTATTGAGGAAGCCAAAACCATACTGAAAGAAAACCTTGCCGCGCTGGGCGATTGTGCCGTTTCGCATAACTCCCGTATTCTGCTGGAAGCCCTCGATCACGGCCAATGCGATGTGGTCAACACCCTTGACGAGGCGGGGGAAATGGTCCGGGCCGTCAATTCCCCCGGCGTTTCCGGCATGTTCGATTTTCACAACACGGGCGATGAAACCGAAAGCTGGGACGCCCTTATCCGGCGGAACCGGGAAACGCTTCGGCATGTCCACATCAACGAAATGGACGGCGGCCCTCCCGGTTCGGGCAGTTCCGATTACGTCCCCGCTTTCAAAGCCTTAAGGGAAACGGGCTTTTCAGGCTGGATAAGTATGGAAATTTTTTCCCGGCCCGCCGATCCCGCCGGAACCGTTACCGCGGCGATACGGTTCATGCGCGCTCTTGAGGGATAGGGAGAAAAACGGCTATATGGAAAAGCAGCTTTTTTTGGCGGGTTTTGCCGACGAAGCGGCGGATGATTTAGCCGGACAGATCAGGGCAATTAAGGCCCTGGGCTGGCGGTATATTGAAGCGAGAAGCATAAACGGCGTAAACATCCACGATCTTGACGAAGAATCCTTTGACAGGGCATACGCCGCCCTTGAAACCGCCGGCATCGGAATCAACTGTTTCGGTTCAACCATCGCAAACTGGGGAACAAGCGTTGACGATGATTTTGCCGCGACCAGGGAAACTGTCGGGCGGGCAATTAAACGGATGAAAAAACTGAAAGTCCCCCTCATCAGAATTATGAGTTACGCGATTATCCGCGATGAGCGGGGACGGCCCCTGTCGGATCAAAAAGAAACCCTGCGCTTTAGCCGCCTCAGGGAGATATGCGGCTCTTTCCTGGACGCGGGCCTTACGCCGGTGCATGAAAACTGTTTTAACTACGGGGGCATGAGCTGGGAACATACCCTGAAAATGCTTGACGCGGTTCCCGGCCTCGCGCTGGTCTACGATACGGGGAACCCCTGCCTTACCCCGGATTTTCGCAAGAACTGGCCCTGGCCCAATCAGGACAGCCTTGAAGTATGGGAACATTTGAAAGCCCGCGTGGTCCATGTGCATATCAAGGATGGCTGCCGCAATACGGAGACCGGCGAGGAAACTTATTTTTTTCCCGGCGAAGGCGGCTGCGAGTTAAAGAAAATCCTCGCCGGCATAATAAGCGGCGGCTATGGGGGAAGTTTTTCCATAGAACCCCACATGGCCTCGGTTTTTCATGACGCTTCGGTGAAATCAGACCCGGAACAGCGTTTTGAAAATTTTGTCGAATACGGCCGGCGGACAGAAGCGCTTTTCCGCGGCCTGGGCTGCGGCGTCAAAGACGGCGCGGTCTGTCCCCCTACTCCCTGGGGCGCAGATCGGCCAGCTTCGTAAACACGCCGGCCTGCTTAAGCCCCTCGTAGGCGTCTTTATAAACCGCGAACACCCTGTCGTAGACCGCTACGTTGGCCGGTATGGGATCGTACACTTTGCCGAAGCGTACCATGCTGCCGACTACATCGTCCACGTTTTTCAGCAATCCCGCGCCGATTGCGGCCAGGCCGGCGGCGCCCAGAACGGCGGCGTCCGCCACATCCAGCGTGCGGATTTTCCGGTTCATGATGTCGGCGATGATCTGGCGCCATTCGGGGCTTTTGGACGCGCCCCCGGTAACGGTAATCACATTGTCCATCCGCACGCCGGCGGCCAGCACGCCTTCCAGAATACGGCGGGATTCCAGCGTGATTCCTTCCATAACACTGCGGACCATATCCGCCTTGGTATGGGTACTGCGGAGGCCCAGGAACATGCCGGTGGCGTTGGTGTCCCAGGTGGGATAACCGCTGCCGAAAAGGGCGGAGTAGAAGATAACGCCGTTGGAACCGGGCGGGCTTTTGGAGACGTATTTTTCGCTCATCAGCACATAGGGATCAACGCCCTTTTGCGCCGCCTCCGCCGCGTCTTCCGCGCAGAGGGTATCTCTGAGCCAGCGGTAACAGGTAGCCCCGGATACTTGCGGGCCTTCCACCTCAAACACACCCAATACCGGCGAGCAGGGGATCATCAGGCCCTCAAGGGCGGCAAAATCAGGCTTTGCCAGGCCTATCGCCAGGAGGCCGAAGGTGCCGATGGTAAGGGAGACCGCCCCGTCACGGATAACCCCCGCGCCCATGGCCGCAAGCTGCTGATCGCCGGAACCGGCCACTATTTTCGTGCCCGCCGCCAGGCCGGTTTTTGCCGCCACAGCGGCCTTAATGGTTCCCACCACCTCGCCCGGTTTGCACAGCGGGGGGAATTTTGCCAGGTCAAAGCCCAGGGCGGCGGCCAGTTCCCTGTTCCAGTCCAGGGTGCGCACATCCATAAGGCCGCTTACCGTGCCGTCACTGATCTCCACCGCGAATTGGTCCGCGCCAAAGCCGTACATGACGTAACTTGCCACCGTGGAGAAATATTTGGTCTTCTCGTAGGTTTCGCGCTCGTTTTGCTTGACCCAATAGTACTTTGCCGCGGCAAAAATATTGAAACCGGGCATGCCGGTAATCCGGTTGCGCTCGGCGGGGGCAATTTTCCCGTTCATTTCGTCCATAACGCTTTCGGCGCGGGAATCCAGCCAAACATAAAACTTGTCGTCAATGACGTTAAGATTTTCGTCAAGCAGACAAAAACTGGAACGGTTCACCGAAAAACCGATAGCGTCAATCTCGCTGTTCGGTACTTTTGAGTCGGCCATGGCGTCTTTTACCGCCTCAAAAGTGATGTCCAGAAGAAATTGCGCGCCCACTTCGACCCAATTCGGTTTAGGTTCATTGAGCTTGTACTCCCGATAGCCCTTCCCGATCACATTTCCCTTCAGATCAAAGACCATCGCCTTGGACCCGGTGGTTCCCACATCAATCCCGACCACGTATTTTCCCATATTTTCCTCCTTAGTCCTTAGTATAGAGGCTTTCCCGCCACTTCAGTTTTAGGACAGGCTCTATAATCAACAAAACAGTACGGCTTTCGCGCCGTCCGCAAAACCACGATTATCCCTTATTGTACGGCGGCAGCAGCCCGATCTCCCGCATTTGATCCAGCGCCTCAATTATTTCCACCGCGGCGCGTGTTCCGATTATCTCCGCGCCGGCAAGGAGGAAGGCATACGCGTTCTGGGGACGGGGGAATTTGACCCCCGCCACTTTCAGTTTAACCGGCGTACCCGCCAGCGCCTTTTTCATAACGAGGAATTGGTTCATGCTGGGGCCTTCAAACTGGCCCGTGGCGGTTTTGGCGTAGTCACAGCCCACTTCGGCAATGATCTTGCACTCCGCGGCTATTTCCTCGTCGGTGAGGAACGCGGTCTCAAGGATCACCTTGGTCAGGGTGCCGGCGGCGGCGGCCTTGTAATCCACCAACTCCTGTTTGCAGACATCGTAGCGCTTGTCCCGCAGCGCGCCCACATTGATCACAATATCCACCGCTTTACAGCCCGCTTTTACCGCATATTCGGTCTCCAGGGCTTTTAATTTACCCGGCGAAGCTCCGAAAGGAAAATCAATACCCGTTGCCGGAAGCACATCGGAGCCTTTCAGTTCCTCAAGCACAACCGGCGTCCAGTAGGGCGAGGCCGAATAAAAGGCCGCGCAATTGTACCTGACCGCCTCTCTGCATCCCTTACGGATATCTTCCTCAGTGGTGTTTTTGGGCAAAACACTGTGATCAAAGTGCTTTCCCAACGCCCATTTGTCAATTTTGGTGAAATCAATCGCCATAAAAAGCTCCTTAATAATCGAGCTTGCTCCAAAACTGAAGTTTTGGAACAGCCTCAATCAGCTAAATTTATCATGGTTGTATATACTTGTCAAACAGAAAGTGAAAAAATATGAGTACCGGTAAAGTTCACACAGGCCACGGCCCCGCCCCTCTCCGAAGAATATCCACTTCCTCCCCGGAGAGGTCCAGAATCGTGGAAAAGATACGTTCCCGCTCTTCCCCGCTGTCCAGAATCAAATTTACCCCGTCTATATCCTCAAGCTCCCAGCCGCCCTCAAAAAGGTCCTCTTCGGGGATGGGGGGCAGTTCAGTGTCTCCCGCCTCCGCTTCGCCGCCTTCCCATTCGGCCCCGGTTTTCATGCTTTTTTTTGCCGTTATCGAATACAGGGGATGGGCCAGCGTTTTTATCAGGGCCAGGGGCACCGGATGGTCGGGGATGCGCACTCCCGTTTCCCGGCGGCGTATGTCCAGGGCTTTTTCGGTTCCCAGCAGGGTTTTCAGGATAAACACATAGGGTCCCGGCGAAAGCCGCTTAATCAGGCGGAAACGGCTGTTGTCAAGACTGCACAGCTCCCCGAATTGGGAAATATTCGAACAGAGCAGGGTAAAGTGCCGCTCGTCCCGTTCCCCGGAAAGCCGCCTGAGTTTTTTAATGCCCGCCGGGGATTGCAGGGAACAAACCAGACTCCAGGAAGTATCTGTGGGCAGGGCGACAAGCCCTCCGTCCTCCAGAATCCGCGCCGCCCTGGCCAGCGTCCGGTCATCGATATTGGTCGGAACCACGTACTCAATCAAGCGTCAGGCTCCCAGGCAGTTTGTCGCGCTTCGCGCATTATAATCCCCCAAATCGCCAGGAGGCGATTTTTTACCCTGCAAACCGCAAGCTGCTAAAGCAGCACTGCTTTAGCGGCGCTGCTTTAGCGGCGCTGCTTTAGCAGCAGTTCCTTAATTAAGGATTTTTACATTTTTCCTGAAAAACCGCAAAAACCCACAAGCGCAACAGGCTGCTAAGGCACCCAGATTAGCTTGTCCGGAGCGGATTCATTCATATATATCTTGCGATAGCGGCCTGAATGTTCCACACCGGGGTTTTCGGGAAAATAGGTCTGCATGAAGAACCAGACCACGTCCGCCATTGCCGCCGCCGAATTGGAAGGCGTATAGCGGTACCATATTTCCTCGTCTTCGAGTATTTTTTTTGACTTTTTGTCATCTACCAGCTCAGGATCGGTAAGGCGGCGAAGTTCGCTCCGCAGACCGCCGTAATGGGTCCGCCCCACGGTGAGCATCCGCAGATGCTGGTGATCATCCATCCAGTAAATTTCGTAGATTCCCGCTATCGACGGAACCTTCGCGTTGATTTCCCACCGGTCCGCTACGGCAAGGGGCGACCAATTGACAAAATAATGTACGTCCTGGCCCTGTTCCCGGGCGGTGATTCCATAATCCATGAGATAATCATAACACAACGGCGTGATATTTTCCATACAGCCAAAAAGACGATATGTACAAAAAAGAATACGCCACAGGCCGGCATTATATAGTATTTAGATTTGAAAGGGTATAATACCCTGAATATACCGTAGTTTAGGGGAAATTTCCAGTATTTTACAAATATTTTTCAAGAAAAAAAACTGGCACGGAACTTGCTATATATAAGTGGCGGGGTTTAAGGCCCTGATGGAGGAAAAAAATGACAAAAAAATCTGAAAATAATTATCGTGATGACATGCTGGAGACTTATTTTAGGCAAATCAGCGTTTTTCCGCTTTTAAGTTTTGAAGAGGAACTGGCATTGGCCAGGCGCAGCCAGCAGGGCGATATTGAAGCCCAGCACAAGCTTATAAATTCCAATCTGCGGCTGGTGGTAAAAATCGCGCGGTTCTATACCGGGCGGGATGTTTCCTTTATGGACCTGATACAGGAAGGAAATTTGGGGCTTATGCGCGCCGTGGAAAAATACAAATATGAAAAAAACGTGCGGTTTTGCACCTATGCCAATTGGTGGATACACCAGAGTATCGGCCGTTATATTATCAACAGGCGCCGGCTTGTACGTCTGCCCCACCAGAAAGAAGAAATGCTCCGCAAAATACGGCGCGCCTATCATTCCCTGAGTCAGACCCTTATGCACGAGCCAAGGAATGAGGATATAGCCCGCGAGTTGGGAATTGACGTTAAGGACGTTGATTTTGTTATCAACATGAGTTCCGTCCATCTGTCCTGGGGAATGGATTCCATGGAAAATGAAACCGGAGGGGTTATGGAGTACTATGAAGACTATACCTACAACCCCGAGCGGAATCTGTTCCGGGAATCCTCCAAGGCCAGCGCCCGGCGGGTACTGAACAAACTCAAGGATCGTGAAAAGCGGGTCCTCACTTACCGTTACCGGCTTGACGGCGATGAGCGGCATACCCTTGCCGAGATCGGCGACGAGATGGACATTTCCCCCGAAACGGTCCGCCAGATTGAAATAAGGGCCATAAAGAATATCCGCAACTACGCGAAAGAACTCAAAGACAGCGTGATTTTGGAAGCGATATAAGGTTAAAGGCGCCCGCGCGCGGCCGCCTCCTCCGCGCGCGGAGACTTGACTATTCGGCATGGTACATGCCCCGGGGCTGCCCTGTAAACAAGGGTAGTCCCGTTTTTTTGTCTAAATCTTAAACAAATCCTCAAGAAACGCGGCAAGACCCTCCCCGGCGTTGGAGGCAAATACAAAATCGGCGGCGGCCCGCACTTTTTCCCTGGCGTTGGCCGGGGCCGCGGAAAAACCCGCCGCGTTAAACATGAGCAGGTCGTTTTCCTCGTCTCCCAGGGCGATTACTTCCCCGGCCTCAAGGCCGCGGCGCTTCATGGCGGTTTTCAGGCCCGCTCCCTTGGAAACCCCGGCATTCATAATTTCCAGAAAAGTGGGAAAAGTCCGTGCAACATAAACCTCGCTGCCGAAACGGTCCAGCGTTTTTTGACGTATTTCGTCATGCCGGGCGGGGTCGCTAATAAACATGACCTTGACGCAGCCCCGCAGGCCCGGCGTGGCGCATATCTCTTTCAGGTCTTTTACCAGCGGCACAATGCCCGTGTGATTGCGGTATATCTCCGATTCGGGCGTCGGTTTATCGATCACCAGGGCCTCCCATTTGCTCTTTACGCCGTCTACGGCAGTCCCGGCGGGAAGGTAAATCTGATAATGAACATCCATGCTCCGGGCCAGATCAATACCGAAATTAACCACGTCAAGGTCCAGCAAATCGGCGCTGATAATCTCGCCCGACGGCATATCCACCACCTCCGCGCCGTTAAAAAATACCATCGGGCCCTCGGCGCCGATAGCGATACGGAAGCGTTCCGCCCCCTCAATAGCCCTGCCTGTGCAGAAAATCACCTGAATGTCCCTGCGTATCAGGTTTCTCAGACATTTGGCGGTACGTTCCCCCAGAGTGGTATCCGGCAGAAGAGCCGTACCGTCAAGGTCCAGGGCCAAAGCCCGTATAGTTTTGGAATTAAGCTGCTTTTGCATATTACGAAAGTATAACGGAATGAGCGGCGTATATAAAGATCACGCCGGCGGCAGTTACAAAACGTGATTTAGCAGGTATAATGAGTTTTTCCCAAACCTGTTTGGCGTTGGGGAAGCGTCTAATATTCGGGCCTGTTCCAGAACTGAAGTTTTGGGACAGGCTCATTCCCGTATTTTTATAGGAGTTTATTATGGCTTTAGTATCAGACGGAATGACTTACGCGCCGAAAGGCAAGGCGGCTCCTGTGGTAAAGCCCGGGGAATTTGTGTTTGCCGTCATCGGCCTGTATCACGGTCATATTGCCGGAATGTGCAACGGCTTGATTGAAGCCGGCGCTGTTTTGAAAACCTACTATGATCCAAACCCGAAATACATGGAAAACTTTGCAAAAAACTTCCCGAATGTCAAACCCGCGGGCAGCGAAAACGAAATATTGAACGACAGGGAAATCATTCTCGTTGCCGGCGCAGCCAAAACCGATGAGCGATGCGCCCTGGGCCTGAGAGTCATGGAAGCGGGCAAGGATTATTTTACCGATAAAGCGCCCCTGACCACGCTGGAACAACTCGCCCGGGCGCGGGAGGCGGTTCAAAAAACAGGAAAAAAATACGCCGTATATTACAGTGAGCGTATTCATGTAGAATCCGCCGTATTTGCCGGCCGGCTTGTTGAGCAGGGGGCTATAGGACGGCCGATACAGGTAATCGGCTTTGGGCCGCACCGTCTGGGCGCGCCCGGCCGGCCCGACTGGTTTTTTATCAAAAAGCATTACGGCGGCATACTCTGCGACATCGGCTGTCACAATATTGAACAAATACTTTTTTATACCGGCGCGAAAGACGGAAAAGTCGTGCGCAGCCAGGTGGCGAATTACGCTCATCCCGAATACCCCGAACTGGAAGATTTCGGCGACTGCGAAATTGTGCTTGACAATAATGCCTCAGGCTATTTCCGCGTTGACTGGTTTACTCCCGACGGCCTGCAAACATGGGGAGACGGGCGGCTCTTCATACTCGGAACCGAAGGCTACATTGAACAGCGAAAATACGTGAACGTCGGCCTTAAAGGTTCAGGCGGCGGTCATGTATTTCTCGCCAACGGAAAAGAGGAAACGTACTACCACGTCGAAGGCAAAGCCGGCTTCCCCTTCTTCGGACAACTGGTACTGGACTGCCTTAACCGCACCGAAAACGCGATGAGCCAGGAACACGCCTTTAAGGCCGCGGAACTAAGCCTTATCGCGGAACGGGACGCCGTGGTATTGGAGGCCGCGAAATAATTCCCTCCGCCGCAAACACGGTCCGCGGCGGGAAAACCTGATGTCCGCGCCGCCGCTATACACTTTTGGCGGAAGCGTATATTGTATGGCAATGATTGAAAATATTTCCGTTCTGCTCGCCTTTGGCGCGGGCCTGCTTTCGTTTTTGTCTCCCTGTGTACTGCCGCTTATTCCCTCTTACCTGTGCATCATCGGCGGGGTTCCCCTGTCCGCTTCTTCTGAAGACGGCGGGACATTCAAACCTCGGCTGGTGGCGGGGACCGTCAGTTTCATACTGGGGTTCAGCGCCGTTTTTATTGTTTTGAGTGTCCTTTTGGCCGCCACTTTCAGTTTAACGGGCGGTATCTCGCGGTACATCAACCGGGTTTCCGGTGCGGTGGTCATTGTTCTGGGCCTGAACACCATCTTCGATTTTATTTCTTTTCTGAATTACGAGAAACGGTTTCACCTTACAGGCCGGTTCCGGGGGATCATTGGCGCTTTTCCGGCGGGGATGGCTTTCGGCGCGGGCTGGACTCCCTGCGTGGGGCCGGCGCTGGGCAGCATACTGCTCCTGGCCGCTCAAAGCGGCGGCATCCCCGCGGCCGTACTCTACCTGGCCGTTTACTCCGCCGGCCTGGGGCTTCCCTTTCTGTTGGCATCTATCTTTTTTGGCGCGTTCCTGAAAACCTCAAAAAAACTGCGCTCCCATCTTCCCCTGATACGGCGGATCAGCGGAGTACTGCTCATTGTTATCGGGATTTTAATTATTACCGGGCGATACCAGACGCTGAACGCCCTCGCCACAAAATGGCAGGCCAATCTGCCGGGCGGAAATTTTTCCGTATCTGAAACAAAACCGGAAAGCGCAAAGAAGGGCGGCGCGGCGGCTGTTGATGAAACTGAATCCGGCGGCGGGGAAAATTCAATGACGGATAACGCCGTTCCTTCCGAAGTGCTTAAAGCCTTTAACGCCGCGGGCCTTCCGGTTATAGCCAAGGGTATTGATTCTTTTGATTTTAACCTGCCCCTGACGAACGGTACAAACCTGACCCTCTCCGGGCTGAAAGGCAAAGCGGTCTTCCTCAACTTCTGGGCAACATGGTGCGGCCCCTGCCGTATGGAAATGCCTTCCATGGAAAAGGTTTATCAGGGCCTGAAAGATCGGGGCTTTGAAATCCTGGCGGTAAATGTGGGCGAAAAAAACAAACAGGTTTCGGATTTTATGCGGGAAAACAAACTCAATTTTCCGGCGGCCCTGGACGAAAACGGGATCATCGGCTCTTATTACGGAGTGCAGGCGATCCCCACCACATACATTCTTGACCGGCGCGGGCTGATTATTTCAAAGGTGGTAGGCGCCATCGACTGGGATCAGCCGGATATTATCAGCGCGTTTGAGGCGCTGCTGGACGCCCACTGACAAAACGGCGGCGTTATCCTCATTGTATGGGATCCCCTTCTAGGTAGTTACACAAAACGTATTATCGCGGAGGGCAGGCCTCCCGGCGGAGGTTTCCAGCGGGTCTTCAAGATACGAGAGCCGCGCCCGCGGATCAAGGTCCGCGAGAACATCCGCGGCGGAGTTGACGGCTATACGGTTTTGTTCCAAGGGGCTAAAGGCCCGGCAGTCGGGACAGGCGCACCAGGTTTTTTCATGGCCCTGATCCGGCCAGAGATGAAAGACCGGCGCGGCCGCGTCTTTCCCGGCGAATCCGGGG
>JAISYA010000095.1 GCA_031270205.1 Treponema sp. | reverse complement strand
TAAGGCGATCCTGTCGCGGTTTAGGCGTTAAGCGCCTGATCCGCCAGCCGTTCCGTTATCGCTTCGAATTCGGACATGCTTATCTGTTCCTTAAGCCATGCCACCAGTTCCGATTCCTCTTCATACGTATACCGCTCCAGTTCTTCCATCAGCGAATCAAGCCCGCCCATATCGTAGTTCTCCGCAGCCTCCGCAATCTGCGTTAAAAGCATGGAATCCGGCGTCGCTTTATGCGGCCGCTGCAGTTTTCCCTCCAGGATGTCCAAAAAGCCGCGCAGAGCCCCGATAAATTGTTCGAGGGTGGTGATAAACTCGCCGTTTTCCCCCTCAACCAACTCTTTGTTCCCGGCCCTGGCCGCGTGTTCCAGCTTTTCCGCCCAGCGCCCTATCGTGTTCGCCGATACCCCGTAGCTTGATCCCTTGATACCGTGCACGGTGATGGCGTAATCAGGGAGGGAGGCCGTGTCACGCGCCGCCTCAAGCAGCGCCGGGGTATGTTCGGCATAGGAATGCAAAGAGTCCAGATAGGTTTTTCCGTCCCCGCCGAAACGTTCCAGCCCCTTTTCCGCGTCCAGCCCGTCTACCGGGTTTTCCCGAATCAAGGCCGCTATTTGGCTCTCTATGTCTGTGCCGGGCGCGGTCGAAGCGTCCGCTACCCTGTCCGTAACCCGGCTTTCGGCGTCAAGCCCCAGTTCCTTTTCCAGTTTTTTATCCCGCACAAAGCGGTTAATCGCGTCGTTCATTTTCATAATATCAATGGGCTTGGTTAGGAAGGCCTGGAAGCCGTTATTCAGAAAAATTTCCTCATTACCGATGATCGCGTTGGCGGTGAGCGCGATAATGGGAATAGTGCGCGCATACTCGGAGTCAATTTCGTTCCTGATGAGCCGCACCGCCTCAATACCGTCCATGCCGGGCATCATGTGATCCATGAAGATCGCGTTATACCGGGGTTCACCGTTCTGTATGCGCACAATCGCGGCCGGCCCGCTTGTTACGCAGTCCACGGTCATGCCGTAGGGTTTCATGATACTCTTTGCGAGGTCAAGGTTCGTGGCAACGTCGTCAACCACCAGCACTTTGGCGTAGGGAATATAGGAGCGTACAAGCTGCCGGTGCCGGTCCTGCCGGGCCATGATATAGCGGAACTCCTTGAGGTTTTCGACCAGCGCTTTCCCAATAACCGTGTCGTTGACATAGCCCTGCAGGAAGCGCGCGGTAAAGGTTGTCCCCTTGCCATAAACGCTGTCCACGCTAATGGAGCCGCCCATCATCTCCACCATGCGTTTGGTAATGGCAAGCCCCAGGCCCGTCCCCTCGATATGGCGGTTGCTTTCGGTATCTACCTGGTTGTAATCCCCGAAGAGCCTGCCGACATCCTCTTTCCGTATGCCCATGCCCGTGTCGGAAACGGTGCAGGTCATCCATGTCCCCGCATCGGCCCGTTCACAGCGGATACCCAGGGTTACCCGGCCCTCTTTGGTGTACTTAAAGGCGTTGGAAAGTAAATTGTTGAATATCTGTTTTATCCGCAGTTCGTCACCGAAAAGATTGGCGGGAAGGTTTTCATCAATGTCCAGCTCAAAGGTGATGGGCTTGCTGCCTATGCGCACAATATTGAGGACAATCGTGTCGTTGATAAGGCTGGGCATATCGTAATTGACCGGAACGAGTTCAAATTTTCCCGACTCAATTTTTGAAATATCGAGGATATCGTTGATAAGACCCAGGAGGGTAACGCCTGAACTGTAGATTTTTTCCAGGCTTTCATGAACTTCCGATTTTATTTCTCCCTCTTTTTCCCTATCCAGTTCCAGTTCGGAAAAACCGATGATGGCGTTAAGGGGGGTGCGCATCTCGTGGCTCATGTTGGCAAGAAAACGGCTCTTCGCGCCGGTTGCCGTTTCGGCGGCTTCGTTGAGTTCCCCGAGGACCCTGTTTTCATGGCTGAGCCTGATGAACAGAAACACCACGAAGGCGATGATGAAGGCCACTCCGCCGGTCAACAGGATGAACAGTCTGTTCATCGTCCGGGCATACTGCGCGTCGGATACATCGCAGCCGACAATGGCCATAAACTCCCCGGTTTCCGAATGGAACACGGGAACATAGACGGAAAGCAGCGTACCCCATTCGTTAGTGACGAAATTGCCGATAACGGGCTGCCGCGTTTCATACGCTTTTGTCCGTGTGACGGTCAGCGGCGCCATATCCCCGGCTCTCGCGTAGACGTCCGTGTTTGGTATGGTGTTGGCAAACAGATACATCATTTTATCTTCCGAGGCGCGCCGCTCCACATACAGAAAGGCGATGTTGTCCGGATTGTTCCAGCGCGTCGTTTCCACGATGTCCTGCATCTCTTTATAAAAATCGCTTGAGGTGTCGAGAGTCTCGATGAAATTCTGAAACTTATCCGAGTACTCCTCCAGCATCACCGAAATCGACGAAGCCATACCAAAGCATTTGTTGGCCATCTGCGCCTTCATGTCCTTCCCCACGAAATAGTAGATCATCCCGTTGAATCCGGCGATGACGGCTACCAGGATAATGCACTGGGCAATATATGCCCCGCGCGAGTGCATCCCTCTGGCTTTCGTAATGGAATCATTAGTATTATTGGCGCGAACAGATAAGGTCATATAGTCCTCCTTTATTCCCTATTTATCCGTCAGGTTATTTACGCCGTCCCAATCGCAGCCGGGCGGGATGGCGATAAACTCCGTGCAGCGGTCTATGTAATTCCGGGCCGTGTTATCTTCGCTGCCGTCTTCTGCCAGGGAAAAAAACATCTCCCGGGCTTTTTCAAATTGCCGCTGTTCAAAAAGGCCGATGGCCGTGTCCCATTCGGCAACCCGCTTGATTTCCGCCGAGGAGGCATCCTTCCGGAATCCGGTAATTTCATAAATCCGCACCGGGCTGCTGATTCCCACCACCCGTATCCGGTCAAGCCGCCGGCAGATAAATTCGTCCTCCGTATCTATCGCGTTTTTGGTGTACTCGCTTATCAGCACGCCGCCGATTTTGTACTGTTTGCTGGCCCCCTCCAGCCGCGCCGCAAGGTTTACCGCGTTGCCCATAACGGTATAATTCATTTTATTTTCCGACCCCATGTTTCCCACCACCATTGGCCCGGTGTTTATCCCGATGCGGGTAAAAAGCGGCCGCGGGCTTAACTGTTCCTCCGCGATTTTTTTGTTCAGCTCTTTTTCAGCAGCCCTCATCTGGAGGGCGCTGCGGCAGGCCCTTGCCGCGTGATTTTCCTGAATAAGCGGCGCGCCAAAAAAAGCGATAATCGCGTCGCCATCATACTTGTCTATTGTTCCCAGATTACCGGTGATAATATTGCTCATGGCGCTGAGGTACAAATTAAGAAGATGCACAAGACTGACAGGCTCAAGCTGTTCGGCAATCGGAGTAAAGCCCGCTATATCCGTAAAAATGACGGTCATTTCCCGCTTTTCCCCGCCCAAATTCAACTTGGATGGATCCTGAATAATTTCATTCACCATCACAGGCGAAAGGTAACGGGAAAAAGCATTCCGCAGATTCGTATTGAATATCTCAAGGCGGCGCTGCTGATCTTTAACCAGAAGGTGAATCTCAATTCGTTTCAGCAGCAGGTCGGGCTGGAAAGGTTTGGTGATATAATCTATAGCCCCAAGGCTTAATCCCTCCAGTTCGCTGCCCGTATCACTCCGGGCGGTAAGAAAAATAACAGGAATACCCGATGCTTTTTCATCCGCCTTGAGCTTTTGTATCGCCTCGTAGCCTGACATCTCCGGCATTTCAACATCCAGCAGAATAAGATCGGGTTTTATTTTTTCCAGCATGTCAAACAGCTTGGCCGCCGAAGGGATGGAAAAAACATTGTAGTGATCTTTCAGCATGTTTTTTCCAAGCGTAAGGTTGGTCATATTGTCGTCAACCAAAAAAATGTTTTCCCGTTTGTTTTCCATAAGGCGATCCTTTCGCGGTTTAGGCGTTGGCCGCCTGATCTACCGGCCGTTCCGTTATCGCTTCAACTTCGGACATGCTTATTTGTTCCTTAAGCCATGCCACCAGCTCCGATTCCTCTTCATACGTATACTGTTCCAGTTCCTCTATTTGTTCTTCGTCCATACCCCGGTTCCTTCCACGATCAGCCGCATTTCGGCCCGCAGCCGCCCGACTTTCTCCGGCACGAGCTGTTCGGCAATTTCCGCCGGCACGCTTATGACGAAGCTCCATTAAAAAGGCGGCTTTCCTATGAAACTCTAACAATGTCCTATTGAACGCAATACACCCAAAAAATGAAAAAACTACTTTTTTCCAGCAGTTTGCTGCCTTCGCGTATTATAATCCCCAAAAATCGCCTTCAGGCGATTTTTTACCCTGCAAACCGCAATCAGCCCCATAATTGGGATTTTTTCGCGTTTTTCCTGAAAGATTGCGGAAAAATCCACAAACGCAGCAGGCTGCCGGTATATCCTTAGCCTCACCGCCACCGGTGTCGCTTCCGGCTGGTTTTGTCTGTATTCCCTGCTCAACAAGGCCCGCCGCCGGACTTTCGACGCCGCCAAGGACATCCGGCCCTTCGGCTGCTTTTTGAATGGGGCGTTTGGGGGTGTTCGGGAAGGTCATTGTGTCATGCGTACAGACGCTTTTCTCTATAAAGCCGCCTAAAATCCGCGACTCACAAGTTATACCGTACTTCCAGATCCAAAAGGCGCTTTTTCAACTCCAGTCCGCCGGCATATCCCACCAGCGCACCGTTTGAGCCAAGCACCCGGTGGCAGGGGATAATAATCGGGATGGGGTTTTTGTTGTTTGCCATACCCACGGCCCGGCTTGCGGACGAATTCCCCACCTGGCCGGCAATCTGCTTGTAACTGCGGGTTTCCCCGTAAGGGATTTCAACAAGCGCCTGCCAAACCGATTTCTGAAACGCGGTTCCCGCAGGCAGCAACGGCAGCTCAAACCGCTTTCTTTTTCCGCTCGTATATTCTTCAAGCTGTTTCGCGGCAAGATCGGTCAACTTGCTTTGTGTTTTTTCCCCGCGCAGACTGTTCCTGTAGAAACCCGGCATATCTCCAAAGCGGATCTCGGTAATAGCCGCGTCGTTGGCGGCGATGATAAAGAGGCCTAAATTAGTTTCATAGGGATACCAAAATAATGGTGATGCCTGCGCTTCGGCTTTGCCGGATGGACGGCAGAAAACCTCGCCGGATTTACCCGCGCAGTAAAATTTGCCGTCATAACCGTGGTCATCTTGAAGAATCGCCTGCCGTTTTTCAGTTTCTTCGTTTCCCATTTTTCTTCGTCTCCTTTTTTGCGTAGTCTTTCATTCCTTCGATAGCGCCGCCGGCAACCGCCCACAGGTACAGGCTTGCTACAGAACCATAGGGCGAATAACGCCGCCGGTATTTTTCAAACAGGGTTTTGGTGATTTTTCGATGGTGATAAAGCATGCGCATGCCGCGTAAAATAGCGAGGTCGCCGCGGCTTACAATGTCCGCCCTCCGCAGGGAAAAAAGCATCAGCATTTCCGCTGTCCAAACACCGATACCGTTAAGCCGGATGAGGGTTTTACATACTTCGCCATCAGACATGGCTTGCAGGGCGCTCATGTCAAGGCTGCCGTCCGCTGTTTTTTCCGCCGCGCCGCGGATGTAGGAGGCCTTTCTGAAGCTGATTCCGTAACGTTGCAGTTCAGCTTCCGAACAGGCGCAAATGGTCTTCGGTGTAATTTTGCCAAGCCCCGCTTCCATGCGCTCCCATATCGTTATTTGCGCCTTTGAGGAAATTTGCTGCCCCACTATCGACTGGACGAGCGCCGCGAAAAGATCGGGATGGACTTCCCGCTTAATATGGCCGATTTGCTCAATCGCCCACGCAAGCTGTTTGTCCCTTGTTTTCAGGTAAGATGTCTCCGTATCCCCGTACTGAAATATCTCCAAAGAAAATCCCTCCGCCTATGTGTGTAGCAAAAAGGACAAATTAATGCTGTTTTTGGACACCCGGGGCTGTTCCAAAACTGAAGTTTTGGAACAGCCTCATCCAATAGTAAACTTGTTCGGAACCTGTTAAATGAAAAATCTACGGGTATCCCAAAAACCCGCCTGGGCTGTTTGGGATACCCGTACCGGTAATCCGCGGACGCTCTTTTCTCTCAGAACTCGGCCGTCTTTGCCGCCTCGAATTCCTTCTCGATTTCCGCCGAGGGCTTTTTGCTAAACAGGCTCACGATGAGAATTACCAGACCGGAAATGATAAAGGCGGGAAGCAGCTCATAAACCGCGAAAACGCCGCCGAGTTTGGCGATTACGTTTTTCCAGAGCACTACCATAATTCCGCCGGTAAGCATTCCCGCCACCGCCGCCGGGAAAGTGGTCCGTTTCCAGAACAGCGAGAAAAGGATGAGCGGGCCGAACGCGGCGCCGAGGCCCGCCCAGGCGTAAGACACTACGCGGAAAATCGACTGGTTACCGGATACGGCTATGATCACGCCGAACACCGTTACGATGAGCATGGTGATCCGGGCCACCCACATAACCAGGACGTCGCTGGCGTCTTTCTTGAAAATGTCCTTGAAAATGTCGTTGGCCAGCGAAGATGAAACGATCAGCATGTACGAGTCCGAGGAACTCATGCTGGCCGCGAGTATGCCGGAAATGACGATGCCCGCCAAGAGGGGCGGGAAGAAATCCACGCTCAAAAGAATGAAAATGTTTTCCGAGGCGCTGGCGGTATTAAGCGCCAGGGGCATGTAGGCCCTGCCGATAAGGCCGATGCCCACCGCCGCGATCTGGGCGATAAAGCACCAGATTACCGCAATGTTGCGGGAGCGGGCGATGTTGGAGGTTTTGTTGATCGCCATAAAGCGGACCAGCACCTGCGGCATGCCGAAGTAACCGAGGCCCCAGGCCATCGTACTGATGATCGTGAGGAAGCCGTAATTCGCGCCCGGCCCGAAAAGGGGCGCGCCGTTGACGGCCTTCTGCACGCCGTCGGCCATATCGGGAGTGGCGATGCCGAAGAAGTCGGTGAAGCGGGGGAAGGCGCGGAGGTTCTCCGCAATACCCGCGAAACCGCCGGCGTGGACGATGCCGAAAACAAGCACGAGCACCAGGGCGCACACCATCAGCAGCCCCTGGATAAGGTCGGTCATGCCCACCGCCCAGAAGCCGCCCAGCATGGTGTACAGCATAACGAGGAGCGCGCCGAGAATAACCATGGCCACCATGTTCGCGTTAAAGATATAACTGAAGAGCTTCCCAAACGTAATAAACTGCGCGCCGACATATATCGAAAAGAACGCCAGGCTGATAATGGCGGCAATCGCGAGCAATATCCGCTTTTTGTCGTGAAAACGCTTGCTGAAAAATTCCGGCAGCGTGATGGCGTTATCCGCGATTTGGGAATACGAGCGCAGGCGCTTGGCCACGATAGCCCAGTTAACCCAGGTGCCGATAAAAAGCCCCAGAGTAGTCCAGAAGGCCTCCCCGATACCGGTAAAATAAGCCACTCCCGGCAGTCCCATCAAGAGCCAGCCCGACATGTCCGAGGCCTCGGCGCTGAGGGCCGCGACCCAGGGACCAAAGCTCCGTTTGGCCAAAAAATACTCTTCTACATTGGTGTTGCTCCTGCGGGCGTACCATAGACCGATGGCGATCATCACCAAGAGATACGCCCCTATCCCAATCAGGGTTTGAACATTTGTACCTAACACAATTCCTCCTTATTAGCCGTTGTTAAGCGAGCGCTTGAACAATTTCGCTTTCCCGCTTATTGTATAGAAAAGAACGCAAAAAGGATATAGTACCATGGGAAGGATAAAGAGCGCGCTGGAAATCGCCCTGGAACGGACCGAAACGGTAAAGAGCGATAAAATCAGCATTGAACAATTTGAAACAAAGCAGCGGGGAAAACGGCTGGCCAACGCTTTTCTGGAAGACCCCAAAAAAAGCCTTGACGAAGAATTAAAGAAGACGCCGAAAGAGCAGCGGGAAAGCCTCAAGCAGGGGATCTTCGACGTACTCATTGCCCAGATAAACCTTCCGGTCATAAAGGAAGACGAAAAGCGCATTGAGGCGGCGGGCAGGGGCCTGCAGACCGTCATAAACAACAGCCGTTTCACAGCCATGTACAGGCAGCTGGTCCAGGCCCTTTCCCAGTACCTGAACGAGGCTGCCAACTACGACAAGGCAATCCGCCAGCAGTACGCCCCAAAACTCCGCCAGAAAGAGGAAGAGCTTTCCCGCCGCATGGGCCGGGAGGTCCGCATCGATCCCTTCCAGGACCCGGAGTTCATCGGCTTTTACAATCAGACCATGAACGCCCTCAAGGGGAACTACCAGGCTGTGGTGGATAAGGCAAGGGAAGAAGCCCTCCGCCTCTTTGAGGAAGGAAGCGGTATAGCATAGCTAAAAGGGAGAATTCCGGTATACCGGCAATAGAGGAGTAATGGCATGCAAAATTTTGAGTATTGCAACCGCACGAAAATTATTTTCGGCAGGGGAACGGAAACCCGGGCGGGGAGTGAAACCGCGGCTTATACAAAACGCATACTGCTGCACCATTCGGGAGGCTCTTCGGTACGCTCCGGCCTGATTGACCGTGTCAAGGCGAGCCTTAAAAACGCCGGCGTCGAGTGGGTGGAACTGGACGGAGTGCGGCCCAACCCCCGGCTTTCCCTGGTGTACGAGGGCATTGAATTGGTCAAAAAGGAAAAGCTCGCCCTGATCCTCGCCGTGGGCGGCGGCTCGGTGATTGATTCTTCCAAGGCCATCGGCCTGGGCGCCGCCAACGAGGGGGACGTGTGGGATTTTTACGAGCGGAAGAAAACCACCGAAAAGGCCCTGCCGGTCGCCGCCGTGGTGACCATTCCCGCCGCGGGGAGCGAATCGAGTATCAGCTCGGTCATTACCAACGAGCAGGGGCCCTGGAAGCGGGGCGTCAATCTTGAGTGTACACGCCCGGTCTTTGCGATCCTGAACCCCGAACTAACCTTCAGCCTGCCGCCCTATCAGACCGCCTGCGGCGTCGCCGACATACTGGCGCATATCATGGAACGCTACTTCACCACAGAACCCCACGTGGAGCTGACCGACGAGTTGTGCGAAGGGGCCATGCGGGCGATAATCCGCAACGCCCGGACGGTCTTTTCAGGAGGCGAAACGAACTACGACGCCCGCGCGGAGATCATGTGGGCCGGCTCTCTGGCGCATAACAACCTCCTCAGCACGGGCCGCGTCGGCGATTGGGCCAGCCACGCCATGGGGCATGAACTTTCGGCCCTCTTTGACACCGCCCACGGCGCGAGCCTTTCGATACTGTTCCCCGCGTGGATCCGCTACAACATCACGCACGGCGCGCCCCGCTTCGCCCGCTTCGCCGCCAAGGTTTGGGGGGTGGACGGCGCTTTCTACGATTTCGAGCAGGCCGCCCTGGAAGGCGTTTTCCGCATGGAGAATTTTTTCCGCTCCATCGGCCTCCCGGTAAAATTGGCCGCCGCAAAAATCGACCCCTCCAGGATAGGCGAAATGTCCCAACGCGCGGTCAAATTCGGCCCCCTGGGAAACTACCGGAAACTCGAACAGAAAGACGTGGAGGCGATTTACCGCATAGCGGCGGAGTAAGACGTCCGCGCTGCC
>JAISYA010000084.1 GCA_031270205.1 Treponema sp. | reverse complement strand
ATGTCCGACACCTGCGCAAAAAGAGACGCCGCCAGGACCACACCGAGAACCAATACCGAAATGCTTTTCTTCATACTACTTCCTCCATAAATTGTTTACCCGCCGAACCGCGGCGGGGGCGGTTTATTCGTAAGTCTGGTTTAATACCCCAAGGCAAGCTCCGCTTGCCAGGCTTGCCGCGGCTCAAATGCCGCAACGCTTACACAATTTTGGTGTTAAACCAGACGGTATAATAAATTTCCTTTCGAACGAGCCTCCGTTCCGGTACAATCCAACGACTATACCGCGGAGCTTGCTCCGCGGAGGCTCATTCCGCGCCACCTTCGCCCTCTTCGACCGCGGCCGGATTTTCCGGCATGATCACCTTTACCTTTGCCGCCCGAATCACCCGGTCTTTCAGGGTGTAACCCTTGAGGAAGTCCTCCCGCACGACAGGCTCCGCCACGTCGGGGGATTTTTCCATCATCAGGGCTTCGTGCCGGTTGGGGTCAAAAGCCTCGCCCGCGGAATTGTAACGCTTAAGGCCCCATTTGGCGTCCAACTGGCCGCTGAGGCGCTTTTCGATCATCGTGATGCCGTCCAGCAGGGTGGTGAAGTCTTTACAACTTTCCGCCGACTGAATAGCCCTCTCAAAATCGTCGATTATCGGAATGAGGTCTAAAAGCAGGCTCTGGTTGGCAAACTCAATGGCGCTTTGCTTTTCCTGGTTCATCCGTTTGCGGAAATTCTCAAAATCTGCGGCTTTCCGCAGCAATTGGTCACGGGTTTCCGCAAGCTGCGCTTCCAGTTCGGCGATTTTTTCCTCCGGGGTACACTCTACGGGCGACTCTGCCTGTGTTTCCGCGTCCGATTCGGGAAAAACCAGGCTTTCTTTCGCAGAATCAGCCCCCATGCCCACGCCCAGTGAGGCGGAATCACCTTCCACGGCCGGATTTTGCCCTTCCGTCTGCCCTCCGGTCTCTTTTTCAGAGACATTTCCCGCCCCATTTTGGGCTTCCACCGGGGCCGCTTCTTCCCGTCCCCGGTGGTGATGGTGTTTTGACATGTATGCTTCCTGAACAAATATTTTTTAAAGCCGAGGCGGTTTCAAAACAATTCTGGCAAACCATGGTTTTGAAATTGCCTTACCTGTTTACAAAATACTAAAATATGCCCAAAGGGTCAAGGAAAATCGGAGGAAATATCGAAATAAACCCATGAAAAGTTTAATACCGAACCTGTTGCCGGAAGATAAAGCCGTCATAAGGAGAAAAACTATTGTCGTGTGGCACTCGCATGCATAAATATGCCCTACGGCTGCAAACCGTGCCGCCCCGGGCAGCCGGGAAGCGGGGCGGGAGTTTTTGCTCTTCGTCCGGGGCGGGGACTTCATCAACAATAATGGAGGGTAAACTGAGAATTGCTGAATGTATGGCTTGACAGAGAAATCACGATATGGCATACTGTCAACGTCAAGGCTGTAGTCCTGACCCTTTCCCGTACGCGTTCTGAAGAACGACGAGGTGCTTCCAAGCCGTACAAATGGTACATTTGGCGGCTAACGCTTTGTTTGCTGAAGCAGGCAAGAAATCAACGTCATCATTAAGCGCTATGCGCTCATTCTCAAGGAGTATGCTGGGGTAAACCCCGGCTTCCGATTTTTGTTAGCCGCTCACGCGGCTTACAGTAAGGAGTAAGTTATGAAGAGAGTTTTTTGTCTGCTTGCTATGGTCGTTTTCGCCGGTTTTGTCTTTGCGCACGAGACTACCATTATCCCCAGTGACAATTCAAAGGATTACAAATCGGGGGACACGGTTACGTTGTTTGGCATTTCGTCTCACTACAATTTGGTCGGCGAGGAGCTTGAGGGCCTTGACGCGGTCGAAATGTATGTGTACAAAAACGGCGTCAAGGGCGCGAACCTCCCGCTGAGGGAGGACAAAGATCGCCTGTGGTATGAAGGGAAGTACACCCTCACGGACAACAGTCTCGCCATCGCGGTTTTCAGGAGTATCGGCGGCTATACGACCACGTTCTCGGACGGGAGCCGGGTGAGCATGAATAAACGCCTGGCGGCGGCGGCAAATCCCGGAAAAACCATTACCCGGACGAACTACTTTTCAAAATGGGGAAAATATTACATTAACCCAAGCAAGGCCGACCGGACATTCAGCACGCCTCTTGGCCATGACATTGAAATCATCCCGCTTGATAATCCCGCCGACATGAGCAGGAATTCAACGATGAAGCTTAGAGTGCTTTACCGGGGCAGGCCGCTTCCAAACGCGGAAGTCAAAGCGAGTTATGATTACTATGATTACCGGACCATGGATGCGTGGGCTTTTACCGAAAGAAAGACCGACAATAACGGCGAGATTTCCTTCAGGCTGGACCACCCCAACATAGGGAAACCGGTAGTGTGGTTTTTCCGCGCACGGGAGGTACAGAAAGTAAATACCCCGGAAACCGATGAGGAAAACCCGGCGGCGACATTGCTCTTTACGGTAAAGTAAACGGCAGTGTCCAAAACAGGCCTTGGCATGAGCCTTTTTGTTTATTCGCTTTTGACGGCCTCTCTTTTGCTCCCGGCCGCCGCTTTTGCCCACGGCGTGGAGGTTGCCGACGTGACCGGCCAGGCCGGTGTCAGGACGGTCCGCTTTGGCTATACAGACGGCGAGTTCATGCTTTTTGCAAAAGTCAAGGTCTACCCGCCTTCCACACCGGACGCTACCGCGCAGGAAAGCATGACCGACCGTGACGGGTATTTCAGCTTTGTCCCCTTTGAGAACGGTGATTGGCGGCTGACAGCGGAAGACGGCATGGGGCACATGGGAGAAATAGTTGTCACTGTGGCTGACGGGACGCCGCGGGAAGCGGCGCCTCAGGCGGAAAACGCGGCCCCTTCCGGCAGACTGCCAAGGCAGATTGCAATCGCGCTGGGCTTGAGCGTCATTTTCAATGTGTTTGCGTTTTGGTACTTAACAGGAAGGAAACTCAAAAAAAAGGGAAAGCCCGCCGATGGTGCTTCTCCGGGAGCCGCCCATGCACATTAGCGAAGGCGTACTCTCGCCGCCGGTTCTCGCCGCGGGCTGGGCGCTGGCGGCGGGCGCCCTGTCCGTGGGCTTGAAAAAAACGCCGGTGGAAAAACTGCCGGAAACCGCTCTTGTGTCCGCCGCGCTCTTTTTGGCGTCCCTGGTTCACGTTCCGCTGGGGCCTTCGAGCATCCACCTGACCCTGCTGGGGCTTGCGGGGATGCTCCTTGGCTGGAGCGCCTTTCCCGCCCTGTTTATCGCGCTGTTTTTGCAGGGCCTTCTGTTCCAGTTCGGCGGCCTCCTTTCCCTTGGCGTCAACACGGCGGTGATGGGAATTGCGGCGCTGGCCGGTTATTATGTCTTCCGCGTTTTCCGGACCCCGGGCAGGCTGCGATTTGTCGGGGCGTTTTGCGCGGGGTTTGCCGCGGTCATCGGCGGCACCGTTCTGGTTTGCGCCGCGTTGTTTTTTTCCGACATGGAATTAAAAGCGGCCGCCGCGCTGCTCTTTGCCGCCAATCTGCCGCTTGCCGCGGTAGAGGGGATCATAACAGCGTTTATCACCGCTTTTCTCGCAAGAATAATGCCGCGCTATGTATCTTGACCGGCTCGAATATAAACACGATTTGCTTGCTTCTATAGACGGACGCTGCCGCTTTCTTTCGGCAGCGTTTTTCATTGCCTCGGTGGTTTATTCAACAAAAACACTCATCCTGTTACTCGTTATTGCCTCATGCCTGATTGTATTATCACGCGAATTGCGTGTAACACTATTGCGTTTAATTCCTGTTAATATGATGATAGCGGCGGTATGGATTCCTGTGCTGTTTGGTTTTAATGCCGTAAACGCGCTGCTTTACACACTGCGCGTCAACGCCGCCGCGTTATTGTATATGTGTTTTATAATACCGATGAATATCGGCGCCGTTTCCTCATCAATGACAAAACTGTACATACCGGAAAAACTGGTCGCGCTTTTTATACTGAGCTACCGTTATATTTTTTTGATGTATGAGGGATTATCCACCGCCCTGGTATCAATGCGCCTGCGGAGCGTCCGTAACAGTACGGTGTACCGCTGGCGTTCCCTTGCGGCGGTATTCGCCGCAACGCTGACAAGCGCCGTCTTTCGCGCGGGCAGGGTATCCCGCGCCATGACGGCGCGGGGTTTTGACGGCGCTTTTCCGGTAACGGCCGCCTTCAAATGGAAATTACGCGACAGCGTGCTGCTTGCCCTCTGTGTTTTTATCGCGTTATGTATCGGGGTATTATGGAACAATTAATTGTACAAAACATATCCTGTGTTTACGATGAATCAATTGTTTCACTTGACGCCGTCAGCTTTACCGCCGGACGCGATGAGTGTATTTGTATCGCGGGGGCGAACGGTTCCGGCAAATCGACCTTGCTGCAAACCATAGCGGGCTGTATAAAGAGCGCGTCCGGCAGCGTCATTATTAACGGCGTACCGCAAAAGGCCAACGCGCAAAACAAGGCGTGCGGCATTGTTTTTCAGAACCCGGAGGATCAGCTTTTTATGCCGGCAGTCTGGGAAGACGTCGCTTTCGGCATAATGAAAAAAGGCGTGAAAAGCGGGGAAGCGAGAGCGCTTGCCCTTGCCGCGCTTAAATCCGTGGAAGCCGAAGAGCTTGCGGATCGGCCTCCGTATAAACTTTCCGGCGGCGAAAAACAGCGGGCCGCGCTTGCGGGCGTGCTCATTATGGAGCCGGATATTCTTTTGCTTGATGAACCGACCGCCTCCCTTGACCCCCGCGCGAGAAAAAACATAATCGGTTTGCTGAAAAAGATATGTTGTACAAAGATTATAGCGACCCATGACCTTGATATGGCGCTGGAACTGGCGCGGCGGGTTATTTTTTTGCATAAGGGCAAAATCGCCGCCGATTGTCCCGCGCCCGGCCTTTTGCTGGACGAAGGTTTTTTACAGGGCATCGGCCTGGAACTGCCGCTGGGGGCGATTCCCCGTTCCGGTACTTTTTGATGACGATTGTCCCAGGAGTTTGCAGGGCCTCCCTAAATCAAATATTTTAGCATTTGAGCCTGTCCTAAAACTAATTGACTGTACGCTGCCGTTCCCGGCATAGCCGGGGTACGGTTTTGGGATAGGCGCCGCCTTTTCATCACTTTTTGCAAAATTTTTGTGATTTTCCGCAAATTTTTGCTTGACAACCCAAAAAACCAGCTTTATACTAATTTTTTGGGAACGTTCCCAGGGAACGTTCCCAAACAGGCTTTTGATACCCAAGGATGGGCAGTGAATACAATTTTTGACGTGGCAAAAATGGCTAAGGTCTCAAAATCCACCGTCTCGCGGGTGTTAAACCAGAACGACGCGGTTAAGCCGGAAATAAAGGAAAAGGTTCTAAAGGCAATCAAGAAGCTGGATTATACCCCAAGTTACTTTGCCCAAGGCATCAGAACCGGGCGGACAAAGACCGTTGCCATGCTCGTACCGGATTTTAGCAATGTGTTTTACTCCGAGTTGTTCAGGGGAGTTGAGTCGGTGGCGCTCAAGTCGGGCTACATGGTTATCATCTGTAACACGGACAGGCGGATTGAAGAGGAGTTCCGCTACATTAATAAGCTTGTCGGCCGTAAAATCGACGGGATCATTTACAACACCTATAACATCAGCAGGGATAATATCAATACCCTTATGGCAATAACGGCCCGGACGCCGATCGTTTTTATGGATAATGTGTTCAAGAAAAAAGACAACCTTTCCTATGTGATTACCGAAGGCTATGACAGTACCTGTGAGGCCGTGACCTACCTGTTCAGGCAGAACCGCCGGCGCATCGGCTATATCGGAATGGGGCCAAAGATCAGTGTTCTTGAACACCGGTTCCGGGGTTATTTGAAGGGCCTTGCGAACTGCGGTTTTCCGGTGGAGGAAGTGTTGATATACCGGCCCGATTCGGTGACCTTTGCGGAAACGACTCACCTAAACATCGGCGCTATGGCGGGAGCCCATTTTGCCTCTCTTCCCCATCCTCCGGACGCGATTGTGGCGGGCTTTGATATTCTTGCTATCGGTTGTATGCGGGAGTTGAAAAAACTGGGGGTAAAAATCCCCGAAGATATGGCCGTTATCGGCTTTGACAATATTTCGTTCTGCGAGCTGGTTGATCCCGCGCTTAGTACCATTGGGCAGCCCATAGCCAAACTTGGAGAGGCGGCGGCCCAAATTATCATTGATAAACTTGAGGGAAAACCATGTCAGGAACGGGTAGTTTTTCCGGGGGAGTTGATCCTGCGGCAAAGCGCATAATCGGGAATTAAATCCGGCCTTGTGGTTGGACTTAATTACATTATTTTATGGAGGAGAGTGTATGAAAAACTTTTCGAAGTCAAAAGTTTTGGTTGCGGCCCTGGCGGTATTTCTGCTGTTTGCGGTAATGCCGGTTATGGCCGGGGGCCGTCAGGCCGAAAGCGGAAAGATCAACGTACGGTATGTGTGTCTTCAAAAGGGAAACCCCTATTTCGATCCCATTATAGCGGGAATGAAAGACGCGGTTGAATCCCAGGGAGGTGTGTTCCGTGATACCGCGCCCGAACAGGTAGAACCCACGGCTCAGATCCCGTTAATTGAGGCGGCAATCCAGGACAAGGTTAATGTAATCTGCCTGTCCCCGACCGCGGCGGACACCATGAACGCGGTGCTTGATCGGGCAAGGGCGGCCGGGATCAAAGTCATTACCGTGAACGACGACATCATCGGCAACGAATCCCACCGGGACGGATCGGTCCTTTCCTGTAATTACGACCAGCTGGGAATTGATTCTTTTGAACAGTTTGCCAAGGCCATGAATTACAGGGGTAACTTTGTTGTATTAAGCGCTACTACCGATTCCCCTTTCCAGAACAACCAGATCGACATTTACAAGAAGCAGATGGCGTCGAATCCGCAGTACAAGGATCTGACGCTCCTCGAAGTTCTCTACGGGAACGACGACGCGGCCAAGAGTCTTACCGAGACGGAAGCGGCGATTCAAAAATACCCGGAACTTGACGGGATCATCTGCCCCACCACGGTCGCGTTGACCGCCGCCGCCCAGGCTGTGGAAGGCCGCGGCTTGGGTAACAGGATTGTCGTTACCGGTCTTGGAACCCCCGGACAAAGCCGGTCGTTCCTCCAGAACGGCGTGCTTGACGGTTCCATGCTTTGGGATACCTACCGGACCGGGAAAGTGGCCGGCTATCTTGCCATGCTCTTGGCAAAGGGCGAGTATACCCTCGCCTCCGGGACATCGTTCACCGCCGGTGAATACGGGAAAACCAATGTTTTGGCAAACAACGTGCTTTACGCAGGGCCTCCCGCGATAATCACCAAAGAAAACGTTGACAGCTACAAATTCTAGTGTGAACCGGGAGTTTGCCGGTTTTTAGGAAACGCGCTCAAAATGCGTTTTCTTCCGGTCAAACTCCCGAACGGTTTCCCCGCGAGGTTCATGCCGGCTTTGCGGGGAAATATCCCGATTTTTAACCAAGAAAACCTGGGGATAGCCTAAGCGGTATGGGGCAGGGGAAACGATGAGCGCGGAAACAGCGCCGGTACTAAAGGCGGCGGGAATTACCAAAACTTTTGGAAAAAGTCAGGTGTTAAAATCGGTTGATTTTGATATTGTGAGCGGGGAAGTTCACGCCGTGATCGGTGAAAACGGCGCCGGAAAATCGACACTGCTCAAAATACTGTTCGGGCTTTATTCCATGGACAGCGGACAGGGTTCCCTGCTCATTGACGGGGAGCTGGTTTCATTTGAATCGCCCCGTGACGCCATTAAACACGGCATAGCCATGATACACCAGGAACCTTTGATATTTAAAGATTTAAGCATAATTGAAAATCTTTTTACCGGTTATATTAACACAAAGATAGTGGACTGGCATTCCCTGGAAAAGGCGGCGGTCTCCCTTGCTGCGGATATAGGTCTCAATGTACCCCTTGGCTGGAAAATGGATCGCCTCTCCATAGCGGAGCAGCAGCTTGTGGAGATAGGCGCGGCGCTTGTATCCAACGCCCGGATCATCTTTATGGATGAACCCACCGCATCCCTTACCCCCCATGAAGTTGAAAATCTTTTGAATATGATACGGAAACTGAAAGGCGAGGGCAAATCTATCGTGTATATCAGTCACCGGCTGGGGGAAATCAAGACTATCGCCGACCGGATTACTGTTCTCAGGGACGGCTGCCTGGTAGGAACCTACCCCGGTTCGGATCTGAGCCATGATGATATGATACGCCTTATGCTGGGTCATGATCTGACATTGAAGCGCAGCAAGGAAGGGGCTGCGAAAAATCGTGAGCCGTACTTCCGGGTAGAAGATATCGGTATTCCGGGCATTTTTGAAGGGGTTTCCTTTTCCGTGGGCAAGGGCGAGATACTGGGCGTCGCCGGGCTGATGGGGTCGGGCAGGACGGAAGTGGCCAGGGCGCTTTTCGGCATAACGCCGGTTAAAAAGGGCCGTATGCTCATCAACGGCGTTACGGTAAAAATAAATTCTCCCGATGAAGCCATTAAACATGGCATAGCCCTGCTTCCGGAAGACAGGCAGGCCCTGGGTCTGTTTTTAAAGCAGACTATTGCCTTTAATACTACTTTTCCGTCTCCCGCTCTGATCTGTGACAAGGGGGGATGGATCAACGCGGTCAGGGAAGATACCCTTACAAACGAGGGATGTACGCGGTTAAAAACAAAATACGCCAATACCGGGCAGTACGTTGAAGAACTGTCCGGGGGAAACCAGCAGAAAATCGGTATCGCAAAATGGATCGCAACCAATCCCGGGATACTGATTCTTGATGAACCGACCAGGGGAATCGATATAGGCGCGAAGGAAGAAGTTTACAAAATTATAGAAAAACTTTCCGAAGAGGGTAAATGTATTATCATGATCTCCTCGGAAATGGCGGAAATACTGGCGTTAAGCGATAAGGTAATGGTAATGTACGAGGGACACCCGACCGCCATGATCTCAGGAGAAAAACTTAACGAAGTAAATATACTTTCCGCGGCTCATGATCTTGGCGCATAAATTATATAACCGGAGGGCGGCGTGATGCCGGTATTACGACATCTAAGAACGAGTTTTCGTGAATTGAGTATTCTGGTTCTGGTGGTTTTTATATATGCCGTTGTGTGTATAATTCAGCCAAGATTTTTCTCGGCTCAGGCTATCATTAATATACTGTTGTTTTTCCCCTATCTGCTCCTGGTTGCTCTTGGAGAGATGATTGAAATTATAAGCCGCAACGTGGACCTGTCACTGGGATCGATACTTGGCTTTGCCGGATACACGGTGGGCCTGATTTTTGGCGCGAACGCGGGATTTCCCATATTTTTGGGTATTCTTATCGCGATTGGCATTGGGGCTTTTCTGGGGCTTATAAACGGAGTTATTGTCACCGCCTTCAAGTTACCATCGGTGATTGTAACTCTGGGAACCATGAACCTCTACCGGGGCGTGATATTTTATGTCAATGGCGGGCGGCTCATAGAAAACTATAAAATACCGAGGGCGCTCATCCGTCTTTCCCAGATAAATGCATCGGTAATAGGTATTCCCTATTCAGTCATCATCGCGCTGGCCGTGGCGCTCCTGGTCGCTTTTTTCCTGCGCCGGCTGCGCCTGGGACGGAATATATACGCCGCGGGAAGCAACCCTAAAGCGGCCGAGACACGGGGTACCAGCCTTAAAAAAATAAACATTTTCGTTTTTGTTATAGCCGGCGCGCTAAGCGGCTTTGCCAGCATGATATTTATGTCCAGAATAGGCTTTATGGACCCCGGTTCCGCCGGGAGGGGTCTGGAATTTACCGCCATCGCCGCAGTGGTTATCGGCGGGTGCAGCATGGGCGGCGGCGTCGGAACCACATTGGGAACGGTAATCGGCTGTCTCATGCTGGGGGTAATAAACAACGCCATTTCGATAACCGGTATATCCGGCTATTGGCAGGAAGCGATTTACGGTTTTATAATTATACTTTCGGTTATAGCGGATAATTACCTGAAACAGGGGTTGACCGGTTCCAAACTTCAGCGAAAAGAGAATGTGCCCGTAACGGAAGGGGGAGGGGAAAGTCGTGCTTAACGCCAGGAAACTCTTGCGCCCCGAGTTGACGATAGTAGTGTTTTTGCTGCTCAGTTTTGCGGCCGGTGTTTTGTTATCGCCGAATTTTTTGGACATACGTTTTATTCTTGCTTCTACCATTTATTATACGGAATTGGGACTCATTGCGCTTTGCTTTGCGCTGCTCATGACATTGGGTGAATTGGACCTTTCGGTCGCCGCGAACATGACTTTAGTTACCTGTATTTTGGGTGTGCTTCACAGAATGGGGGTCAATATGGCTTTCCTCATTCCCCTGGGCCTTGTTTTTGGCGCCTTGCTGGGCCTGTTGAACGGGTTATTGGTTACGATTACCGGCCTTCCCTCTCTTATCATAACCATAGGTACGCTTTCTGTTTACCGGGGTCTTGCACAGGTTCTGGTCGGAGACGCCGCTATTTCCGGCTTCCCTCAGTGGTTTTTAAGCTTTGGTAAAATTACCCTTTTCGGTGTTATTCCCCTCCCCCTGATCATAATAATCATTGTCGCCATAGTGCTGGAAATACTTTTAAAACGGAATTTTTGGGGCAGAAAGATCTCCGCCATAGGGCTAAATAGTAATGCCGCAAAATATTCAGGCGTCAAAGTTAACGGCATGAAACGGGAAATTTTTGCCATTCAGGGGTTTTTCTGCGGAGCAGCGGCGCTTCTTTCAATCTCCCGCCTTGAGGTAGTTAAATATTCCATCGGGACCGGGGGAGAAATGGATGTAGTCACTATGGTATTGTTGGGCGGTACGGCGTTTACCGGCGGCAAGGGGACCTGTCTGGGTACGCTGGCGGCTTTTTTCATTATTGTTTTTATCCGTACCGGCATGCGGCTCGCGACCATAAGCAGCTATGTGCAGATTGCCGTGCTGGGGGTTTTACTGATCGTGATTATTATAATCTCGAATAAATTAAATATGCTTGTCGGGCAAAATTCTTAAATTACAGGAGACGGAAAATGGAATATCTGCGTGGATCAAAAAATGAAGAAGAACGGCAAAAAAAACAATATGCCGTCCTTGAAGAAACCTTTGCGGAGAAGGGAATTGATCTTGAACAGGTCAAAAAAACGTTAAAGAACCAGGTAGTGGAGCTTCCCTCCTGGGCGGTGGGCAATTCCGGTACCCGCTACGGAACTTTTCAGGACAAGGGCGCTGCCGTTACCATTTGGGACAAGATAGACGACTGCGCCGAAATTCAGCGCTGCCTCGGCGTTACGCCGGTGATGGCGAGCCATGTACTGTGGGATAAAACCGATGACGGCCGTTTTGGGCCGGTGCGGGAGTACGCGGAAAAAAAGGGCATGCGCATCGGTACGGTACATCCCAATACCTTTTCCGGCCAGCAATTCCGTTTCGGTTCAATCTGTTCGCCGGTAGAAGAGGTACGGGAAAGTACCAAGGCTCATTTTATTGATTGCATACGCATGGCCCGGGAAATGGGATCAAAAACTATCGGCATGTGGATCGCCGACGGGACCAGTTACCCCGGACAGGACAGCCTTGCCGGGCGCAAGCACCGGCTTTTCGAGGGACTTTCCGCGCTCTATGAAAAACTCGATCCCGATATGACCCTGCTGCTGGAATACAAGCCCTTTGAGCCTTTTTTTTACACAACCGATGTTCCCGATTGGGGGACTTCGTTTATGATGTGCCAAAAGCTTGGGAAACAGGCAAAGGTACTGGTCGATCTGGGACACCACCTTCCGGGTACCAATATCGAACAGATAATCTGTTCCCTGCTTGATGAGGGAAAGCTGGGCGGATTTCATTTTAATAACCGCCGCTACGCCGATGACGATCTTATTCTTGGCACGGTGAATCCCCTGGAAGTGTTCCTCATCTTCAATGAAATTGTTGACGCCGCCCTGCGCGGAGTTGATACAAACATTACCTATATGCTCGATCAGTCCCACAACATCGAAAACAGTCTTGAGGGCATTATCTATTCGGTGATAAACATTCAGACCGCCTACGCAAAATCACTCCTTGTTGACCGGAACAGTCTTGCCTCGGCACGGGCGGAAAACGATGTGGTGCTAAGCAATATGATTATTATGGACGCCTTTAATTGCGATGTGGAGCCGCTCCTGTGCCGGATTCGCCTTGAATTGGGTCTTTCCGATACAGACCCCCTGCGTAATCACCGGCAAAGCGCCTACGCCGTAAAAGCCGCACAGGAACGGAAGGCCGGTATTCTTACCCTTGGCGGGGGCGCGTAATGACCGGGAGGGAACGGATATTGACGGCCCTTGAGCGGCGGGAGCCGGACCGGGTGCCGACCTGTGAATGGGTCTTATCGCCGAAGGTCATGCGGGGTGTCTGCGGAACGGAAGATGACATACGCTTTGTTCGGGAAATGGATCTGGACGGCATTTCGGTGGGCCTTGATTCTGAAACGACCGCACTGGACGCGGCGCGGATCACCGATGAATGGGGCATTACCCGTACTGTTTCTGATGATTATCCCATGGCGGTGGGCTATCCGATCAAGGATATGGAAGACTTTAAGCACTTTGTCCCCCCGGAACCTTTACGGCCTTATCGTTTTAACCGGGTCAGGGAAGCACTGGCCGCCTTCGGCGCCGAAAAATGCGTCATTGTCCGGGTGCGGGATGTGGTTTCACAGCCCCGGGACCTCATGGGTTTTGAAAATTTTCTTGCCGCCTTTTATGAAGACCCGGAACTCGTCAATGCGCTTATGGCGATGAGCGCCGCTTATTCGGAAAAGATATGCGACGGCCTCTCGGAACTTGGTATTGAAGTGATTGTGGTCGGCGACGATATCGCCGACAACCGGGGCCTTATGATGAGTCCCGGTATGTACCGCGAACTAATCTATCCTCATTTTGTCCGTTTAATCCGGTACGCCAAAAAATTAGGATTTAAGGTAATTAAGCACAGTGACGGCGACCTCCGCTCGGTCCTTGACGATCTGGTTGCCAGCGGTATCGACTGTCTTGACCCCATTGATATGCGGGGTAACATGTTTCTCGACGAGCTCAAGGCAAAATACGGGGATCGTATCTGTTTTAAGGGTAATGTGGATTGTGTGGAAACTCTGGTGAGCAAATCCCCCGGGGCGGTACGGCAGGAGACCGCCCGTTGTATACTTCAGGGCAGCGCGGGCGGGGGACATATTATTTCCTCATCCAACTCAATCCATAGCGGTATTAGTCCGGTGAATTACCGCGCCTTTCTGGATGCGGTCAGGGAACTGGGGGCTTATCCCCTTAATATTCCCCTGCTTACACAGGCGGCGGGAGAAGGAAAGGAATAGCATAATGAAACGGTATTTTGCGGTTGATCTGGGAGCGGAGAGCGGCCGTTGTATCGCCGGCTGCCTGGAAAATGGTACGCTGATAATGGACGAACTGCACCGTTTTCCCACGCAGTATTTTTTGTGTGCGGGAACGCTACGCTGGAATATCTACCGCTTTTACGAGGAGATTTGCACGGGGCTGCGCGGCTACGCCGCAAAATACGGGCCGGAACTGTGCTCCATTGGCGTTGATACCTGGGGCTGTGATTACGCCCTGTTTGACGCGGATAACCGGCTGCTGGACTTGCCCTATGCATACCGCGACAGCCGCGTGCAGGGGAGCCTTGAGCGCATTCTGCCCCACCGGGAATGGCTTTACGGCAAAACCGGCATACAATTTCTGGAATTTAATACGCTTAATCAGCTTATCAGGGAATACGAGAATCCCGGGAGCCGCGTAAACCTGGCTGCGCGCTTTTTGTTCATGGGCGACGCGCTGCATCTTTTGCTGGGCGCACGGCCGGTGTGCGAGTACACGACCGCTTCCATTTCCATGATGGTTGATACCGGGGCGAAACAGTGGGACAGCGAAATCGTTACGCGTTTTGGCATTCCCGCCGGTATTTGTCCTGAACTCTGTTTTGCCGGGGACGTGATCGGTGTTTTGCGGGACGACATTGCCGACAGCGTCGGCCTTAAGCGCGGCGTACAGATCATCGCGCCGGCCGTACACGATACCGCCAGCGCCGCCCTTGCCATTCCCGCCAAGGGAAGCAGCTTTGCCTTTATCAGCTCCGGCACATGGTCTATCTTCGGCACGGAACTTGGCGAGCCGGTACTTGACCGTACCGCCTGCGAACTTAACATGTCCAATTCGGGCGGCGCGCTGGGGAAATCGCTTTTCCTGAAAAATGTTATGGGACTGTGGATACTGCAGCAGTGCAAGCGCCAGTGGAATAAAACAAATCCCGGCCTTGATTACCATACCATCATGACCATGGCCGAAACCGCGAAACCATTTTTCGCGGTTTTGGATCCGGACGCTCCCGATTTTTTCAATCCGGAAAACATGTGCGAAGCGATCTGCGCCTATCTAAAAAAAACCGGACAGTCCGGGCCAGGCCCCGGCGACGCCGGACAAATCAGCAGGATCGTGTACGAAAGTCTCGCCCTGAAATACCGGAACGTTCTTGAGCGTATACAAAAAGCCGCGCATAAAACGGCGGGTACCATTCACGTGGTGGGCGGCGGCAGCAAAGACCGGCTGTTAAACTCATTTATCGCGTCGGCCGCCGCGCTGCCCGTACAGGCCGGCCCCCCGGAAGGGACCGCCATGGGTAACCTGCTGCTCCAGGCCTACGGCTCAGGCGATCTTTCCTCGATAGACGAGATACGCAGTGTGGTGGCCGCCTCTACGGAGGTAAGCGGCTATGCTCCCGCCGAAGCGGCCCGCTGGGAAGACGCCTACCGGCGTTTTACCAACCTTGCCTCCTGCCAGGATACCGGGGAAGAATGTAACCACTAAGGACACGAGGGGGAATGAGGAGAGAGGGATAGGGAATGGGCACTTTGGTTCCAGTCGTCCGTCCGTGGTAAAATTTCCCAAAATATGGTAGTTTTTCAAAAATTGAAAGTAAACGCGATGTCCTGCCCGTTGCTTTCGGGTCGTTGACACATCCGGCCGTTTCGGTGTAATCTTCCCTATAAATACATTGAGGCCGGTCAGCCGGCAAGGAGAGCATTATGGCCCAGGCCAGTAAAAACAGCCGTACCACCAGCGCGACCCAGAAGTTCTTTTGTTCCTGCGGGGGCGAAGTCAAGATGAAAACCCTCTTTGAGAACGGCAAGGTGAAGAATGTCGCCGAATGTGAAAAATGCAGGCGGCTTGAACGGCGTCCGTCGGATTTCAAGTAAGATTTATAGTGGAGGTTCCTTTTGGCAGGTAAGAGAAGTTCAGCGGAAAAAAGACACCGGCAGAGCGAAGAGCGGCGTCTCCGCAACAAGTCGGTAAAGAGCGCGGTGAGGACCAGCGCGAAAAAAGTGACGGCCCTGGGGCAGAAAAAAGACGCGGCGGGCGCCGAGGCGGCCCTGCGGGATATGATCAAAAAGATCGATTCGGCGGCCCGGAAGGGTATTATCAAGAAAAACACTGCGGCCCGCAAAAAATCAAGAATGCAGCGGTTTGTGAACCGTTTGAAAGCGGCCCAGTAAACATTCAGGCGAAGGCTTACGGCGGCGGCAAGGAAGATCAATGGGAACCGCGAAAAATCCGGTAAGGGGCCTGAAAGATACCCGCGTGGGCGGTAATAACGGCGCTCTGCGGCAGTTTTGCCTCCATCTGGGCATGGTGGTTCTTGCTTCCTTCCTCTTCGCCGCATCGTTTCCCAATCTGCTTGTTGAAAACGGCCTTCCCCTGTTGGCCTGGATCGCCTATGTGCCGATCTTCGCCCTGATCCGCCGGGTGGGCCTTCGCGCCGCCCTGGGCTGGGGGGCGCTGTACGGCTACGCCGCCTACGGCCTGTTCAATTATTGGCTCAGCGTCTTTCACCCGCTGGCGGGCCTGATCGTAGGCGGCATTTACCTCGTATACCTTGCGGTACTTTTTTTCAGCCTGAAACTGGCCGATATTTTTTTCCCCCGGCGTTCGTATCCGGTCCAGTGGATCATCTGGCTCGCCTATGAGTACCTCCGCACCAAAGGTTTCCTGGGCTATGCTTACGGGATCACCGGCTATTCCCAGTGGCGCGTCATTCCGCTTATTCAGATCGCCTCCGTTTTCGGCGTATGGGGGGTCTCCGCCCTTGTGGTGTTTCCCTCAGCGTGGCTTGGGGCGGCTCTGCGGGAATGGCGCGTACCGGAAGGGATCGCGGGGATGGGCCGCGCTGTTAGGGGCTTTTTCGGTACTGAAAAAATCACCGCCCTCCTCTGGGCCGCCGCGCTTGCCTCGGCCCTGATCTTCGGCTTTATTTCTCCAAGCGATTTTTCCGCGTTTCCCGAAGCGCGAATCGCCCTTGTCCAGCACAACACCGATCCCTGGAAACCCTCCAAGGCCCCCACCGCCGCGCAGGCCATTGAGGAATACCGCAACGATTTGAGGATACTGAAACGCCTTTCCGGCGAGGCTCTGGAGAGCGATCCCAGGCCCGACATGGTGGTCTGGTCGGAGACCGCCTTTGTCCCCCGGATCTACTGGCACGAAACCTACCGCGACGATCCCGCTTCCTGGGCGCTGGTCAGGGAACTCCTGGATTATCTTGCCGCCCAGGATGTGCCTTTTGTCATCGGCAATGACGACGCCCGCAAGGACCCGGCGCTCAACCCCAATCCCTATGACGATTACCGGGTCGATTACAACGCGGTAATGCTGTTTGAAAAGGGAAAAATCGCCCAAATCTACCGCAAACTGCACCTGGTACCCTTTACCGAACATTTTCCATACCAAAAACAGCTTCCCCTCATTTACCGCGCTCTGGAACAGGCGGACACCCACTTTTGGGAAAAGGGCAGCGAGGCCACGGTGTTTTCCGGGCCGGGCTTCACCTTTGCAACCCCGATTTGCTTTGAAGACACCTTCGGCTACCTGTCGCGGAATTTTATACGAAACGGCGCCGAAGTTATTGTAAACCTTTCAAACGACGCGTGGTCAAAAAGCCTGCCCGCCCAGAACCAGCACCTCTCCATGGCGGTATTCAGGGCGGTGGAAAACCGCCGCTCAATGGTGCGCTCCACCGCTTCGGGCCAGACCTGCGCGGTGGACCCCTCAGGCAGGATCATCGCCATGGCCCCTCCCTTCAGCGAAACCTGGATCACCGCCGCAGTTCCCGTCGTAAAAGGGGATACGGTTTACACCCGTTATGGCGATTTTCTGGGGGCGGGTTTTACGGCCGCCGCCGTATTCCTGTTGCTTTTCGGCGGCGCCTCGTATATAATAGTCAAAACAAGGAAAAGTCATGAACACCCGTAAAAAACTGTTGATTGTCGATGATGAAAAAATCAACCTTGAATTCTTTGAGGTGATGCTTTCCAAACTCGGCTTTGTGGTTGAAGAGGCCAATGACGGGATTGAAGCCCTGGAAAAGGTAAAAAAATTCCATCCGGATTTGATTCTCCTTGATAACGTCATGCCGCGGATGTCCGGCTGGGAAGTGACCAAAACCTTGAAAGCCGATTCCAAATACAAGGATATTCCCATTATTATGTTCTCCGCTCTTGACGATGTCAAAGACAAAGTCGCGGGTTTTGAACTGGGCGTGGATGATTATATCACCAAGCCTTTTAATTTTTCCGAAGTGCTGGCCCGGATAAAGGCGACTCTGCGGAACCGGGCGCTTTTTGCCCAGATCGCGGTACGGGAATCGCGCCTGACCATGGCGGAAGAATTGAGCAGGGATATGAAAAACAACCTTTTGGATTTTGTGAAAAGCGTTGACGGGCTTGACAAGGCAATCGCCCTTATATCCGAAGGCGACGGCGTGGTGGTAAACCGTGAAACGCTGACCGCCATGGTTAAAGTCATTACCGGAAAAACCCAGACCGTGCGCAAGCACATTGCCGAGCTTGACGCGAGGATTGAGAAAACCATCATTGAGTGGGAAGATCTTAAAAAGAACGAAATCGGCCTTACGGTTCTGGAAGACCAGATACGGAAATTCTTAAATCAGGATTAGTAATGTCTAAACAGGAAGGGAAAAACAAAGACGCCGCCGTGGTGGTTCTGGGAAAAAGTACCAGATTTAACGGCGTGCTTAAATTCAGGGAAACCCTGCGTTTACAGGGAAAATTCAGGGGAACCATAGAGGCGACGGGCGTACTCATTGTGGATAAAGGCGCGGTGGTTGAGGCGGATCGTATAACGGTAAGTTCCCTTACGGTGTACGGCACGGTGGTAGGCGCCGTTCACGCGATTGACAAGGTTGATATGTTCAGCGGCGCGGAAGTTCACGGCGACATTACCGCCGCCCGGCTCCGCATCGCCGACGGCGTACTCTTTGAGGGCCAGTGCAGCATGACCACCGCGGACAAGGACGTGGAAATTTTTTCCCGCTCCGCCGAGGAGATCAGGGCCGAATTGCAGAGGTTCAATGGTTGAGGACGATTTCCGGAAGGCGCGCGCGGAAGACGGTGTTTCACCCGGTATCAGGGCACAGGCGGCCGCGGAACAACTGATACGGAATTTGGGCGCCGCTTCCCGTACCCTTGCTTTGGCCGAGTCCTGCACAGCCGGGCTTGTCTCGGATTTTCTGGCCCGGATTCCCGGCGCATCGCGGGTTTTGTGGGGTTCCTTTGTGTGCTACACCGCCGGGGCAAAAGTCTCTATGCTGGGCCTTGACCGGGAGCGGCTTGAACGTTACGGTCTGGTGAGCGGGGAAACCGCCCGCGATATGGCCCTGGCGGCGCTGGAAAAAAGCGGCTCTTCCGCGGCCGCCGCTGTAACCGGTCTTGCCGGCCCGGACGGCGACGGAAGCGGCGCCGCCGTGGGAACCGTGTGGATAGCCGCCGCCCTGCGGGACAAAGGGGCTGCCCCGGCAAAAGAATTCCGTTTCCGGGGTTCCCGGAACGAGGTGCGTTTACAGGCCGCGGCCGCGGTTCTGGAGGAGTTGCTTGAAGTCTGCCGTACCGCCGCCGCCGACGGATTGACAGGCACGGCTTGAATCGTTATTATTGAAGTATCCTTTCAAAATGTTAAGAAGCATCGTTCCAAGAATGTGTATCTAAAATTGTGTAAGTTTAATTGAGGCATATCCTGTATGATCCCGGTGTGAATGTCCGGGGAAAAAGCAATCAATAGGTGGTTTAATAATGGGAATTTTACGGAGGGGGCGGAAACCCAAGGTTACTGAAAGTGAAGAAACGCTGAATTTCAGCGAAGAGGCGGAACCCCAGGCGGCCCTCGCCGCTGAAAGCGAAGGCGCGTGGGAAGAATCTGATTCGGACAATGGGGAAAAGTCCGGCCGGGTGGTTGTCCGGGCCAGGGCGAGGCGGACAGCGGCCCGTGAAAACGGCGGCGATTTTTCCCAGCAGGAAGAAACCCCCGCCGGAGATTACGCGGCCAATGACGGCGGCTCCAGATGTGGCAACGGGGAGGGGGCGTTCCGGCCCGGCCCGGCCCGGTCCAGGGGCCGCTACGGCAGGACCGGCGGCCCGCTTTCCGCCGCGCCCGGACCCGCTTCGGGAGACAGGGGTAACGGCGGCGCTTACGGTAACAGCGGTTCCCCTTCATATACGGAAACCGAGACCGCAGCTCCGGTTTCCGCGCCCCTGTCGCCGCTGCCCAAAAACCTCCCTTCCATGCCGGATATCTACGGCCGGCCCGAACCGCGGCTTGATCAAGACAACGGCAAGCCCCGGCTTACCATCAACGAGCTGATCCGCCTCAACATGATAGACCTCCGCAAACTCGCGGACAGCTACAATATTTCACACGACGACATGGTTGCCCTGAAAAAACAGGAAATCGTCTTTGCCATCCTCAAGGCCCATACCGAGCGGGGCGGCATTATTTACGCCTACGGCTCCCTGGAGATTCTGCCGGACAGCTTCGGCTTTTTGCGCAGCCCCCAGAACTCATACCTTCCCGGCCCTGACGACATCTACATCAGCCCGAGCCAGATACGGCTTTTCGCCCTTAAAACCGGCGACACTGTTTACGGCCAGATCCGCAGTCCCAAGGAAACCGAGCGTTTCTTTGCCATGCTCAGAGTGGAAACGGTCAACTACGATGATCCCACAGTGGCGCAGAACCGCATTCCTTTTGACAACCTCACCCCCCTGTACCCGAACCGGAAGCTCAACCTTGAAACCATCACCGAGGGTGTCAGCGAGCGGATCATCAACTTATTCTGTCCCATCGGCAAAGGCCAGCGGGCGCTCATCGTGGCCCCTCCCCGGACGGGCAAGACCATCATGATGCAGAAAATCGCCAACGCTATCACCAAAAACCACCCCGAAGTGTACCTTATCGTGCTGCTCATCGACGAGCGTCCGGAGGAAGTTACCGACATGGAGCGTACCGTGCGGGCGGAAGTTATCTCTTCAACCTTTGACGAGCAGGCCACGCGGCACGTGCAGGTGACCGAAATGGTGCTGGAAAAGGCGAAGCGCCTCGTGGAGCATAAAAAAGACGTGGTCATTCTCCTCGATTCCATCACCCGCCTGGCGCGGGCCTACAACCAGACCGTGCCCACATCGGGCAAAATTCTTTCAGGCGGCGTTGACTCCAACGCCCTGCATAAGCCCAAGCGCTTTTTCGGGGCGGCCCGGAACATTGAGGAAGGGGGGAGCCTTACGATAATCTCCACGGCCCTCATAGAGACCGGCAGCCGGATGGACGAGGTGATTTTTGAGGAATTCAAGGGGACCGGCAACCTGGAAATCAACCTTGACCGCCGCATTTCCGACCGCCGCCTGTTCCCGGCGATCAACATCAAAAAATCCGGTACGAGAAAAGAGGAACTGCTCCTCACCGAGGAAGAGCTTCAAAAGATTTGGATTCTCCGCAAGGTTATCAACCCCATGGACGATATCGAGATCATCGAACTGTTGGTTGACAGAATGAAGAAAAGCAAGAATAATGAGGCATTCCTTAAATCCATGAATACCGGAACGGCGGCCATGGATTAGTCCTTAAACCGGTTCCGCTTTGCGGTCTTACGGAGTTGGACAAATTACGGAGGATTTATAATGAAAGAAAAGATTCATCCCAAATATGAATTAACGAAGATCACCTGCGCCTGCGGCAATGTGATCGAGACCCGATCTACCGTCAGGGACATCAAGGTAGAAATTTGCTCGGCCTGCCATCCTTTCTTTACCGGCAAACAGAAACTGGTTGATACCGCCGGACGCATTGAACGGTTCAGGAAGAAATACAACATCAAGGAATAGTCTTCCCGGCGGAGTGTTCCTTCGGCGCGGGGCTATAAATTAAGCGCGTCAATGCGCGCCTGTTTTTCCTGACTGCTGGTCCGGGTGTAAATGCGGGTGGTTTCGACGGAATTATGCCCGAGAATGTCCGCCAAATCCACAATGTCATGGTATTCGGACAGAAACCGCTTTGCAAAGAAATGGCGGAAGTTGTGGGCATGTACCCTTTCCCCGGAAACACCCGCCGCCTTTGCGAGCTGCTTTAATTCCCGCCAGATACGGGCCTTGTCGATAAGCGTATTGGCCTGTTTTCCGTGAAAGATAAGTCCCGTAATATGCTGTTCCCCGCAATACTTCTCCAATTCCGCGCAGAGGCTCTGGGGAATAATAATCTCGCGCATTTTGTTTTTGCCGTAGGCATAGGTTTTTCCCGTTTCCAGTATCTCCGCCGTGATGTATTGGAGTTCGCCTACCCGGATGCCGCTTGAGGTGAGCGTCCGGATAAGATAGTAAAGCCGTTTGTTTTCCCGTTTCTTCGCGCATTCCAGCAGCGCGGCATAATCGGCTTCGGTTAACACATTATCCAGGCTGTTTCTGCGCTGAATTTTAACCGTTTTTACCCGTAAAGAATCCTGCGCTGTAAATTTCAGAAAATTATTTAGCGAAATAAGGTAGGAATTAACGCTTGCCGGCTTGTATTTACCGATAAGATAGTCCTTATAGTCCAAAATATCCTGTTTTGTTACTTCCGATAAACACTTCCCACAGAATACGCGGAATTTGACGATATCCCGTATGTTTTTTTCTATGGTGATTTTTGTTTTTTCACACCGGTTAAGCCATTCCCGATAAGCGGCAAATTCCACTTTATGCAGCATGGCAATGTAATACAACAGTATATAGACCGTGTCAAGGGTTTTTCAATTTTTTTTTATTTTTTTTTGAAATTTTTCGGCTCAAAATACGGCATATCCGGCATGAATTCCCGGTATTCCCGTTTCTGTTCCCGCTCTGTTTTTAAAATCCGGCTCATTGGGTCCGGCTCCGCGGTTTTTCAGGCAAGCCACCGCCGACTCAGATGAAAAGGCGGAAACAGACAGGGCTTGCCCCCCAAAATCCGCCGTTTATCCGCCTCTTACTCGGTTTTGCCGTTTATGCCCGGCATCCCCGGATTTCCCGCTCCCCGCGCTTTGCCATTTCGACAATATACTGTTGTATTATATTGTCATGGAGGATTTTTTTTTATGAAGATAATAGACAAATTCTTAACTGAAAATGACTACACCCGTCCGCCTGGCAGGAAGATCGCGGAAAAACGGGCCGTCATTCTTCACTGGGTGGGTGTCCCCCGTCAGAAAGCGCCGGCCGTGTGGGACTACTTTGAACACGGCTGCGCGGGGAAAATCTACGCTTCCGCCCATTACTGTATCGACCTTGACGGTACGGTTTACCGGTTTATCCCCGATGACAGTGTGGCCTATCATTGCGGCTCGTCCCAAATTGACCCCCAAAGCGGAAAAATCTACACCGATTGGGCTAGGGCCATATTCGGCAAATACGCCAAAGAGCCAAAACGGAATTCCCCGAACAACGCGGCAATAGGCATTGAAATGTGCGTCCTGGACGCCGAGGGGAATTTCGCCGCCGAAACGCTTCAGGCGGCGGTGGAATTGACGGCTTACCTATGCAAAACCTATCAGATACCTATTGAACGGGTGGGAACCCACAACATGGTCGTAGGATGGAAGGATTGCCCCCGCTTGTGGACGCGGTATCCCGACAAATTTGAGGATTTCAAAAAAGAAGTGATCGGCTTATTAAACGGGTAAAAACGTCCCTTTAATATGGCTATGCGGAGCTGCATAGCCGGGGGGCGAAAAATAAAGCAAGGAGGACATATATGTCTGACAAACAAAACGGGAATTCCTTCAGCGGCATCGCGGATTTCCCCGGGACCAAAGGATCCGAAACGAATCCCTTGGGCGGAATTGGGAATTTATTGGGGGGGCTGCAGCCAGGTGAAATTTCAGGGCCCCTGTCATTGAAGTCCTGCTGGGGCAAATACCTTTCGGCCTGCCCTGACGGCAGGCTTGAATGGATCCGGGACTGGGACCGGGACTGGGAACAGTTCAAAACGGAACCTCTGGGGGGTGGCAGGACGGCGCTTAAGTCCTGTCACGGTAGGTACCTTTCGGTGAAAAATGACGAAACGGTACAGTGCGACCAGCAGAAGGTGAGCGAAAACGAGGCCTGGACGGTGGAGCGGACCGGAGACGGCATTGCCCTTAAGTCCTGTTTTGGGAAATACCTGCACCCGGAATCGGACGGAAGAGTTAGGGCTGATCGCGGCCAGGTTACGGGAGAAGAAACCTTTGCGGTTACGGATCACAGTAAGGAGGGGAAATAATATGC
>JAISYA010000203.1 GCA_031270205.1 Treponema sp. | reverse complement strand
CTGCCGAAAGGCGGACCGCTCCTCACCCTGGGCTATTTCGCCGCCCTGCTTTTTACCCCGCTGTATTTTACCCTGATGACCATCATGGGCTATTGCCGCATAAAGGTAACGTGGAAGGGAGAGCGGATACCGGTAATACGGCAGCGCGATGAGGAGCCGGCGCAAAGAAGAAGCCCATAGAGAGCCTACAGCGAAGATTAAAAATCGCACCATTGGCCTGTTCCAAAACTATATGGGCAGGGGCCTTCATTCTGCCGATAAATAATAATAAAGTGAGGCTGGTCCAAAACCGTGTGCGTTTAGCGCGCAGTTAATTAGTTTTGGAACAAGTAACTGAGGCTGTTCCAAAACTTCAGTTTTGGAACAGAAACCTTTAAAAAACGCAGTTTTGCAAGGCTTTAGCCTGAAAAACTGCAAGAGCCTGTTCCAAAACCGTGCGCACGAGCGCACAGTCAATTAGTTTTGGAACAGGCTCAACTTTTAACGTAATTTGCATGAAGAATACGGAACAATTACCTGCAAAACCGGTACAGCCGAAAACAGCGAAGAAAGCGCCGCGGACTGCGGGGAAAAAGCCACCGGGCGGCGTTAAGCGGCGGAAAAAGCCTAAAACTGCCGATGCCGTTCGGGCGGTCCTGCTGGCGGGCGTTTTAATCGCGGCGGCGGCTTTTATCTCGATAGCCGTTATGGTGGTCCACTCAACCGCAAAACGCATGGCGTCAGACGGCGTGGCGGTCATTCCGGCGCGTGAGTCCGTACCGGAAAGCGCCGCTCCGGAGGCCCCCGCGGGGCCGGCGGAAAAGCCGCTTGCCCCGCCCGGGGAAAACCCCGCTCCGGCCGCAAGCGCGCCGCCGCCTGAAAAGCCCGTTCCGGCAAGCATCCCCAAGACGGTGGAAAGGCCGGCTGCCCCGCCGACTGAAAGGCCCGCTCCGGCCGCAGGCGCGCCGCCGGCCCGGCCCGCGCCGGCAAGAACGCCCGTTCCCGCGGCAAGGACGGCTCCCCCTGAGCGGACGGCTCCTCCTGAACAGCCCGCGCCGGAACGCCGGGGTACGCTGGTTTTTGTCATTGACGACGCGGGCAACAATCTGCGGGAGCTGGAACCTTTTCTGCGTTTTCCCGCCTCGCTGACCATCGCCGTTTTACCCGGCCTGCCCCATTCGGCGGAGGCCGCCCGGCGTATCAGAGCCGCCGGCAAAGAGGTGTTTCTCCATCAGCCCATGGAAGCCGTCGGGGGGCAGGCGCCCGGTCCCGGCGCGATTTATTCGGGGATGAGCGCCGGCGAGATACGGGCGGCGCTCGGGCGGAACGTGGCGGAAATCGGGCCTGTCGCGGGGATGAACAACCACCAGGGATCGAAGGTCACCATGGACCAGGAGGCAATAGAAACGGTGCTTGCCTTTTGCCGCGAACAGGGACTATATTTTCTTGATTCCAGAACTATCGCCGAAACCGCCGCGCCCGCCGCGGCCAAACGGCTTGGCATGAAGATCGGGGAGCGGGACGTGTTTATCGACAACGAACAGGAAAAATCCTCGATGATCCGCTATATCAGGGAAGGCGCGGACCGGGCGGAACAGCGGGGCAGCGCCGTGATGATTGGTCACACCTGGTCGCCGGAACTGGCGGCGGTTCTCACGGAGCTGTATCCTGAGCTGCTCAGGCAGGGTTATTCCCTGAGTACCGCTTCCGCTCTTATATCCGGCCGGGCCGAATGAGCGCGTAACATGAAAGTGCTCGGCATAGAAACATCCTGCGACGAGTGCGCCGCCGCCGTGGTGGAAGACGGCAGGAAGGTTCTCTCCAATGTGGTGGCTACGCAGATACCTTTTCACGCGCCGTACAACGGGGTGGTTCCCGAAATCGCCAGCCGCAAACACACCGAATGGATCTACGCGGTGGTGAAAGAAGCGCTGGACAGGGCCGGCCTTGCGCAAAAGGACATTGACGCCGTGGCGGCGACAAACCGGCCGGGCCTGCTCGGTTCCCTCCTCGTGGGGCTTTCTTTTGCCAAGGCCTTTGCCTGGGCGCGGAACATTCCCCTTATCGCCGTAGACCACATGCTGGCTCATCTGTACGCCCCGCGCCTTGCCCATGACGCCCCGCCCTATCCCTTTCTGGGGCTGCTCGTTTCAGGCGGCCACAGTATCATCTGCCGGGCGGATAGTTTTGACCAGATCACCGTGCTGGGAACCACGATTGACGACGCGGCGGGAGAGGCTTTCGACAAGGTGGCAAAACATTACGGGTTTGGCTATCCCGGCGGCGCGGTGATCGACCGGATGGCCCAATCCGGCGACAGCGATGCCTTTCGCTTCCCCCTGCCGAATCTCCACAAGGGGGAACACCGTTATGATGTTTCCTATTCCGGCCTGAAAACCGCGGTGATAAATCAACTGGCATTATTTGCCCGCAAGCGGCGCGGCGCGGAAGAGGCGGCTTCCGCAAATTCATCCGCTTCCGCCGTTCCTTCCTGGACCAGCGCCTGCGACATTGCCGCGTCTTTTCAGAAAACTGCGGTGGACATTCTGCTGCGGGCCCTGTTCAACGCCGCAGAGGACACCGGCCTTTCAACCATCGTGGCGGGCGGCGGCGTGGCCGCCAACTCTTACCTCCGCGCCCGCCTCGCGGAACGGAACGATCTCCGCTGCGTATTTCCGCCCCTGGAATTCTGCGGCGACAACGGCGCCATGATCGCCGGCATCGGCTATCACTACCTTTCCCGCGGGGAGCGCTCGCCCCTGAGCGTTGCCCCCTTGGCGCGGGTTATGGGCTTCAAGAAAAAGTACCCCTGAGATTGGGAAGTAAAAGGCGCGGTAATTTTAGCCGCCGAAAAGCTTTTTGGTCAGTGCGGGGGAAGAGTACCAGAGGGTAACCGGTTCGCCGAGACGGGTGTTGACTTTGAGGTAGACATAGCCGCTTTCAAGGTTCCAGGAAGTTTCGTAGGGCCGCCGTTCCCTTATTATGTTGTCGCGGAGGCTGGTGGGGCCGTACCGGTCAAGAAGCTCTTTTTGCAGTTCCTGATAGCATTTCATCAGTTCGTCCAAATCTTTGGTGAGGAAATAGTACGTTCCGCCCTCAAGGCCGGTCCTGGAGAAGTATACTACCATGTAAGTGGTATATCCGGACACCTCAATGTTTTCATAGACCAGGGAGACAAGGCCGTCAATTTCTTCCCGTGAAACAGGTTTTCCCATTTTGCCGGTGAATTCCGCCATGCCGGTTCCCCAGGGAAAATCGCGGAATTCAACGGCGGTTTCGGCGTACAGCGCCGCCGCGAAGAACGGCAGCAGGCACAGAATGATTTTTTGGGTAATACGCATCTCTTTTATTATCCCCATTATGGGCGGAGAACTTTAGTTGAAGAAAAACCACAGACTTCACTCAGGGCAGGCGCTCAGGAACCGGGCGCATCGGACTTTCGAATAAATGGCGGCTGTCATTTATCCGCGCCTTACATTCCCAACCGTGCGTTCCTGCTTAAACACAATTGGGGCAGTTCCCATATCGACCAGCTTGTAATCCGGGTAGTTTATGGTGCAGCCTATTTTGAAATTTTGTCAAGGCAACGCGCTTCCTTGACAGTTAAGCGTTATATTGTTAGTCTGCTACAGTTGCAAAATGGGAAACATACTACAGCGGGGCATTGAGTCCTACCGGAAAACCATGCGGAAAACCACGGAAACGGGCGATCCTGACGGGTTGTTAAAAACGGCAAAGCCGGTCCGGCGGAACGAGCCGCCCGTGGCCGAAGGCGGCAAAAATTCAAAATACCGGCGGGTCGCCAAGTTTCTCATTCTTATCGGCGGTGACCGGGCGGCGCGTATCCTCGCGGAACTTGATCCTGAGCAGGTTGAGGCGATTTCCGCCGAGATCGCCTCCATCCGGGGAATCGGTGCGGAAGAAGGGGAGGAGATTCTCGCGGAATTCCGCTCCCTGCTCTCCGAGCCTTATAACTATTCGGGTTCTTCTTCGGGCGGCGTCGGCGCTGCCCGCCGTATACTCTACGCCGCGCTGGGCCCTGAAAAGGGCGAGGCCCTGCTCAATAAAGCCGTTCCGGATTCAAAAGAAAATGTATTCAGTTTTATGGAAGAATTCGCACCGGAGCAGATTGCGCTGCTATTAAAAGAAGACAGCCCCTCCGCCGTAGCGCTGATCCTTTCGCGGCTTCCCCCGAAACTGTCCGCCGGAACCCTGGGCAAATTTCCCCCGGCGCGCAAAGCCGAAATTTTAAGGCGCGTTGCCCGCCGGAGGGAAGTCGCGCCTGATGTCCTGGAGCGAATAGCCGCCGCGCTCAGGGAGAAGGCCCGGCACATCGGCGGAGGCGGCGCGAAAGATATCGAAATAGACGGCATGAAGGCCCTCGCGGCGATTCTTAAACAGGCGGACTATTCATTCGGCGACCGTATCATCAACGAGCTGGAAACGGACAGTCCCGGCATCGGCAGGGATCTCAAGGACAGGCTCTACACCCTGGACGATGTGATCCTGGCCTTTGACCGGCCTTTGCAGGAAAAACTCAAAACCATGTCCGACAGGGAAATCGCGCTTTTGCTGAAAGGCAGGAGCGCCGAATTCTGCGCCAAGATTCTCGCCTGTGTTTCCTCCGGGCGCAGAGGTTTGATCCGCGAGGAAGGGGAAATTCTCGGCGCGGCGCCGGTCCGCGACTGCAACGCCGCCGCCGGGGAATTCCTTGCCTGGTTCAGGCTTGCCCGTGAAGAAGGAAAAATAATGCTTGAAAGCGATGAGGATGTATTTGTATGAGTGATGTGATGGCGCGTAACGGTACGGCGGCGGAGCGGACGAATCTGCGGAAGGGGCAAATCCTTGACAGCGGGTTCGCCGTTCTTGATGTGGTTGATCTTCCCGAATTGCGGGCCGAGGGCATCTGGGCCAGGCATGAAAAAAGCGGCGCAGAGGTTTTTCACATTCTCAATGACGACAGCGAAAATCTGTTCGCGTTCGCGTTTGCCACTTTTCCGGATGACGATACCGGCGTGGCCCACATTCTTGAACATTCGGTCCTTTGCGGCTCCGAGCGTTATCCGCTCAAAGACGCCTTCCTGGTGCTTGCCCAGGGGAGCCTGCAGACATTTCTCAACGCATGGACTTTTCCCGACAAAACGCTCTACCCCGCCAGCTCCGTCAATGAACACGATTACTTCAACCTCATGTCGGTATACGGCGACGCGGTCTTCCGGCCCCGCCTTTCCGAGTGGACTTTTATGCAGGAAGGACACCGTTTCGAGTTTGCGAAAGCCAATGAAGACACCGCGGATGCGGGCAGGCTTTCCATAACCGGCGTGGTTTATAACGAGATGAAAGGCGCTTACTCGTCATTGGACGCCTACGCCGCGCTCTGGTCGGTCAAGGCGGTCATGCCCGGCACGCCTTACGCTTTTGAATCAGGCGGCGACCCCGAACACATCCCCGATTTAAGCTGGGAGGGCCTCAGGGAATTCCACCGCCGCCGTTATTCGCCGGCGAACTGCCGGGTTTTCCTTGCGGGCAATATCCCCACAGAGAGGCAGCTTGCTTTCCTCAATGGGGAATTTTTTTCCCGTCTTGATCCCGGCGCGGCCTCCCCTCCTCTTGCTAAAACCGGACGCTGGAACGCGCCGAAAAAACTCCGTATTCCCTGCCCGGCCGGCGGTGAGAAAAAGTTGACGGTGTTTCTTTCCTGGCTCTGTTCCGACATTACCGACACCGGCGAGAACATCGCCCTGGCGGCGCTGACCGAAATCCTCCTGGGCCACGACGGCTCTCCGCTGACCCGCGCCCTCATAGAGTCCGGCATTGGGGAAGACCTCTCCCCGGTTTCCGGCATGGAGGGCGAAATTCGGGAAACCCTGTTTGTGGCGGGCTTGCGCGGCGTGGACGGCGCTGCTGAAGAAGCGGGCAAACAGGTGGAAGACCTGATTCTCGGAGAGCTGCGGCGGCTCGCAAGCGAAGGCATCCCGCAGGAAGAAATAGAGGCGGCGCTGCTGTCCATGGAATTCGCCCACCGGGAAATCCGCCGCTCCGGCGGGCCTTTCTCGCTGGTGTGGATGCGCCGCTCGCTGCGGGGCTGGCTCCACGGGAACAAGCCCTGGGAGAGCCTGCTTTTCGCGCCCGCCATGGAAAAAATAAAGCGCCGCCTGGCCGAAGAGACCACAGGCAGCGTTAGCCGCTATTTTGAATCACTTATTCAAAAATATTTTATTGATAATCCCCACCGCGCGCTGGTGGTTTTGGAACCTAAAGATGATTTCCTGCCGGGACAGGAAGCGCGGCTTGCCGAAGTCTTGGCAAAAACCGTGCGCGGCATGAGCGAAGAAGACCGCCGTGAAATCGCCGAGAAATCCGCGGAACTGGAAAAGATTCAGAGTGAAGACGACAGCCCCGAAGCGCTTGCCGCCATCCCCCATCTTTCGCGTAACGATCTTTCCGCCGAGCCGGAAATCGTTCCCCGCCGCCTTGAGGACCTGCGCGGCGTACCCCTCCTCTGCCACGAGCTTTACACCAACGGCATCACCTACGTCGACCTTGCCTTTCCCCTGGACGTACTCGCCCCGGAGGATTATCCCTGGATTTGCCTTTTCTCCCGCGCCGTGGTTTCCGTAGGCCTTCCCGGCATGGACTACGGCGAAGTTTCAAGCCTGCTGGCCCGTACCGCGGGCGGCTTTAACGCCATTCCGCATACCTCTTCCGCCGTCCTCTCCGACAGCCGCATCGAAACCCCTTCGGGCGTTTTCGATCTTGGCGGCCGGGACTGGCTCGTCTACCGCCTGAAATGTCTGGACGAAAAAACAGCGCCCTCTCTGGATCTGGCCCTGCGCCTGATAAGCGAGGCGGATTTTTCCGATCAGCGGAGGATAAGGGACCTGGCGCTGGAAATGAAAAACGAGTTTGATTCGAGTCTTGCCCCTTCGGGCCACAGTTTCGCCGCCGGCAGGTCGGGCCGCTTTGCTTCCCGCGCCAGGCAGGTTGAGGAAATATGGGGCGGCCTTACCCAGCTTGAGTTTTCGCACCGCCTCGCCGGCCTTGACACCGCTGAAATATGCGCAAAACTGCGCGGCTTGCGGGACAGAATCGCCGCAGGGGGACTTATCGCCAACCTTTCAGGCTCGGCCCTCAAGTCCGGCGCCGCTTTGCTTGCCGGCAGATTCGCCCGTTTCGGCCCGCCCCGCCCCCGCAACCCTGCCACTCTAGCGGCGGCCGAAACCGCGTCGTCGTTCGTCCCCGCCGCCGAAGTGTTTGCCTCGCCTTCACTGCAAGTCGGTTTTGCCGCCATGACGCTCAGGGCCGCGCCCTTTGACTCCCCCGGCCAGGTTGCCGAAACGGTACTGGCTCACCAGCTTTCCACCGGCGCGCTCTGGGAAGACATCCGCATGAAGGGCGGCGCTTACGGCGCTTTCGCCAATCCGGACAGCCTTGAGGGGTGCTTCTCCCTTGCCACCTACCGCGACCCCAATCCCCTGCGTTCCCTGGACGCCTTTCGGACGATTCTGCAAAACGGCGCGCGGAAACGGGCCGCGTCTTCAGCCAAAAACGGCGGCGAAGAGGACGACTGTCGTCAAAATGACGACCTGGTGAAAGCGATCATCGGCTGTTACGCGCGGGAAACCCGGCCCCATACCGCCGCGGAAAAAGGCCTGACCGATTTCTTCCGTTTCCTCACCGGCATTGAGGACAGCTACCGGAAAAGAAAGCTGGAGCGGCTTATTGCGCTTTCCGGCAGCGAAATTACCGCCGCCTTTCAGGCGCTCGCGTCACAAAACGCCCTCTGCCCGGTCATCATC
>JAISYA010000168.1 GCA_031270205.1 Treponema sp. | reverse complement strand
GCCCAGATCAAAATTGACGGTGTGGAACACTTGATCCTCAAAATGGCCGATATTATCGCGGTCGTCGAGTAATCCCGCGTCGTATTGTCCCAATCCAATCCGAACCGAACTTGACCCATTAAGCTTTCCCAAAACTGAAGTTTTGGGAAAGCAGCTTTGAAATTCGCGGTTTTGCAAGGCTGGAGCCTGAAAAACCGTGAGAGTCTGTGGCTCAAGCCTGTTGCGCTTGAGGCCGCAAACTGCCGGATCAGCACGACAAGAAACATTTCACTCATTTTTCACCTTATTTTTACAAACCCCTAACAATTTTCCTGTAGCATGAAAACAGCATAAACAGAGGAGCTGTTATGGATGCTAAGGCGGCGCGGTGAGGGACTACAATTTCGCCTTTCTTGACGAAAGTTCCAAGCGGGCGGTGCGCCGGGCTTTGCTCAAGGCTGTGGCGATTCCGGGCTATCAGGTGCCTTTCGGCTCCCGGGAGCTGCCCATAGGCCGGGGCTGGGGAACCGGCGGCATTCAAATAACCCTGTCGATCATCGGGGCAAAGGACATCCTCAAGGTGATCGATCAGGGCAGCGACGACAGCGTCAACGCCGTTTCCATACGCCGCTTTGTAAGCGCCTGTACCGGCGTGGAAACCACCACGGATTCGGAGGAGGCCACCCTTATCCAGACCCGCCACCGGGTTCCCGAAACGCCGCTGCGGAACGATCAGATACTGGTGCTGCAGGTTCCCCTGCCGGAGCCGCTGCGCATGGTGGAGCCGATGGAATCGGTAACAAAGCGCATGCACGCCGAGACGGACTACGCCCCCATGTGGCTGGCCCTTTACGAAAACATTGTGCGTATCGGCGAGATTGAGCTGGGCGCGGATTATCCGGTAATGGTGGAAAACCGCTACATTATGATGCCTTCGCCGATTCCCCGCTTTGACAATCCCAAACTGAATATGAGTTCCGCTCTGTATCTCTTCGGCGCGGGGCGCGAAAAGAAAATCTACGCCCTGCCGCCCTACACCAACGTGCAGTCCCTCTGTTTTGAGGATTATCCCTTCCGCACCGAGGATATGTCGGGCCGCCGCTGCCGCCTCTGCGGAGCCGAAGGAGTGTTCATGGACGAGTTCTTTGACGCGCAAACCGGCGAACGGCTCTACCAGTGTTCCGACAGCGGCTACTGCGCCAAACGGCGGGAGAAAAAATAACCCTGGTGTTCTGTCCAAAACAGACGATATAAAACCGCAAAGGCGAATGAGCCTCCGCGCGGCAAGCCTGGCAAGCGCAGCTTGCCTTGGGGTATCAAACCAGGCTTTCAAATAAGGTGCGGAAAGAAGGAAAAACGACATGAAATATGATATTGCCCTGCGGTTGGACAATTTGACAGTGCGCCATGGGCCGGGCTGCCCCTGCTGCGTGGAAAGCGAAAGCGCCGTGGTTCACATGGAACGCAATCGCTGTTCCCGTTGCGGCAGCATCTGGGCCGTCCGGAATATTTCGCTCAGGGTGCGGGAAGGGGAGATCCTCGGCGTGGTGGGGGAATCCGGCTCGGGCAAAACCACACTGATGAAAGCCCTGTATCTGGACAGCGATCCCGTCTCGGGGACTTATTACCTGGGCTGTTACCAAGGGGGTGAAAAAAACATTTTTACCGCAAGCCTCCAGCAGCGCAAGCATATCCGCAACCGGCTTCTGGGCATGGTGTACCAGAATCCCCACCTTGGACTGCGGATGCACTTTTCCGCGGGGGCCAATGTGGCGGAAAAACTCATCGCCGCGGGAAACCGGAACGTGGCTTCCATGATGGCCCGTACCGCGGGGCTTCTGGAACATATTGAGGTACCGGTAAGCCGGGTCAAGGAACCGCCCCGGAATTTTTCCGGGGGTATGCAACAGCGGGTGCAGATCGCCAAGGCGGTGGCAAACAATCCGCCGGTACTGCTCCTGGACGAAGTAAGCACCGGCCTCGATCTTTCCGTGCAGGCGCGGGTACTCGATCTGGTGAAAAATATTCAGCGCGAATTCGGCGTAACCATGATTGTAGTGAGCCACGATCTTGCGGTGGTGCGCATGCTCTCGGATCGTACGGTGGTCATGCTGGACGGACGCATTATAGAGGAAGGGATCACCGATCAGATCATGGAGGACCCTCAGCACATTTATACCCAGACTCTGGTCAATTCGCTTTTATAGGAACCGTTATGTGTAAATGTATTTTTAACGCCGCCGTGGTAGGGCCCGACGCGCTTTTGCCGCATCATGCGGTCATCATTCGGGAGGATCGCATTCTTTCGATTCTCCCAATGGACGCACTGAATAGTTACGACAAGGGCGGGGAAGAAATGCTCTACTTTGACGCCGGGGGCGGCTATATCATGCCGGGTTTTATTGATATTCATTCCGATTATATAGAAGGAATTATTCAGCCCCGGCCCACCTGCCTTATGGATTTTGAGACCGGCCTGCGGGAAGCGGAAAAGCAGCTTTTGAGCCACGGCGTTACCACGATCTACCATTCCCTTTCGCTGATGAACGGCGGCGGTATTTCCGGCAAACACAGTTTCCGCACCAAAGAAAACCTGGAACGCCTGGCCGCTTACATCAAGGATTTCCATGAAGGTTATCACCTGATCCGCCACCGCTTTCACGCCCGTTACGAGATCGACAATCTCAACGTATACGATTATTTGGTGGAACTGTTGAAGAGCGGCGTGGTACATGAACTTTCGTTTATGGATCACACCCCCGGCCAGGGGCAGTACCGCGATCTGGAAATATACGCCAAATCCTACACCACCTGGGCCGCTGAGTGCAGCGATAAAACAATGGATGATATTATGGCCGAGGCCAAAAGCAAACCCGTCGCCTCCCGCGAAATGCTCAAACGTCTTGCGGCTCTGGCCCGCGAACGCAGCATCCCCCTGGCTTCCCACGATGACGACACGGTGGAAAAACTTGCGCTGATGAAAACCGAATACGGCGTAACAATTTCCGAGTTTCCCATTGAGCTTGGCGTGGCAAAAAAAGCGCATGACGAAGGAATACTCGTTGTGGTAGGCGCTCCCAACGTGATGCTCGGCGGCAGTCATTCGGGGAATCTTTCCGCGCTGGAGGCAATCCGCGAAGGCGCCGCGGATATTCTTTGTTCCGATTATTACCCGGCTTCGCTGCTGCATTCCGCCTTCAAACTGGAGGAAGAGGGCATCCTGTCCCTCCCCGCCGCGGTGCGTATGCTTACCCTTAACCCCGCAAAGGCAATGGGAATAGACGCGGATTACGGCACGGTAGAGGCGGGGAAAAAAGCCGACCTCCTCGTGGTCCGCAAAATACATAACCGCCCCATGGTGTACAAATGTTTTATCAACGGGCGCGCTGCCCTGCAATTTGAGTACCGTATCGGAGACGGAGAATCATGCTGAAGGTTAAAAACCTTTCCAAAAATTTTACCATGTACATCCGCGGCGGCGTGGTGATTCCCGGTTTTGCCGGAGTCTCCTTTGAAACTTCCGCCGGTTCCCTCCTTGCCCTTACCGGCCCCTCGGGGACAGGGAAAAGCTCGCTCCTCAAATGCGTCTACCGCACTTATCTTCCCAGCGCGGGGAAAATTCTCTATACCGCAAAAAACGGCTCCACAGTTGATCTTGCCGCCGCCGGTGATTGGGAGATACTCAGTCTGCGCCGCGGCGAGATTGGTTATGTGTCGCAGTTCTTTCGCGTCATGCCACGGGTCTCCGCCCTTGAAACCCTCATTGAGCCGCTGACCAGCCGGGGCGTTGACCACGAAGAAGCCCTTGACAGGGCCCGCAGTATGCTGTCCCAGGCGGGCCTTGGCAAAACCCTCTGGAACATGTACCCCTCAACTTTTTCCGGCGGTGAAAAACAGCGGCTCAACATTCTCCACGCGATCATCACCAAACCCCGGCTGCTGCTGCTGGATGAACCCACCGCTTCCCTTGACAAGGGCTACAAGGAACGGATCATGGAAATGATCCTGGCCCTCAAAGCGGAAGGCGCCGCAATGGTCGGCGTGTTCCACGACCATGACGCGCTGCGTGCGCTTTCGGACCGGCGTTACGATTTACAAAAAGGCGGTTATTGTGATGTTGATGAAGAGGAGCTATTCTCAACATGAAAGTTGATCTGCACCTCCACAGCGCCTGGTCCGACGGCTCCATGACCGTTTCCCGGCTGGTCTGTTTTGCCAAGACCCTGGGCCTTGCCCCGAGGCGGCTCATTGCCTGTTCCGGGAGGAAAAGTGAGAACACGTACCGGACAATCAAGTTCGCCCCCGGTTTTTGTGTAGTGGAAATTTCCACGCTTTACCGGTATTCCTCCCAAGCCTTAATCTCCAGCGCCGCAGACCCGGAAGTTTTGCCGCCGGAAGCGGCCCTTTTCCCCGCGTCAACAAGGGCGTCGATAAATTCCCGCGCGACTTTGATGTTGGTAAAAAGCGGAATGTCAAAGTCCACCGCCATGCGGCGGATGATGTAATCGTTTTTCAGTTCTGTTTCCCGGTTGTTTTTGGGGATGTTGATGATCATGTCCACTTCCCGGCGCTTTATGTATCCGGCGATGTTCGGCTCCCTGGATTCCAGGGGCCAGTTAAGGGCCTTTACCGGAACGCCGTTTGACGCGAGGAATTTCGCCGTGCCCCGTGAACCGAAAAGCGTGTAACCCATCTCCACGAGTTTGCGGGCCGAGTCAAGGAAGTCGAGTTTATCCTCAATGGGGCCGGTGGAAAGGAGTATTCGCTTTTTGGGAATCCGGTAGCCGACGGAGAGCAGGGCCTTGAGGAAGGCGTCGGAAAGGTCGGTACCGATACAGCCCACTTCGCCGGTGGAAGCCATCTCCACGCCGGAAACGGGGTCGGCGCCGTGGAGGCGGGAGTAGCTGAACTGCGCCGCCTTTACCCCCACCCATTCCAAATCCAGGGCGGAAAGGGACGCCCGCTGTACCGGTTCGTCCAACATGGCCTTGACCGCCAGTTCGATCATGTTTACCCTGCTCACTTTTGAACAGAAGGGAAAACTCCGGCTGGCGCGGAGGTTACACTCTATGACGCGGACGCGGTTGCGCTGGGCCAGAAACTGGATGTTAAAGGGGCCGGTAATATCCAGCGCCCCGGAGATCTGTTCGCTGATGCGGCGGATCTTCCTGATGGTTTCGATATACAGACGCTGGGCGGGAAGCACCACTGTGGCGTCGCCTGAATGGACACCGGCGTTTTCAATATGCTCGGTAATCGCGTGAAAGAGAATCTCCCCCCGTCTGGCCACGGCGTCAATTTCAATTTCTTTGGAATTTTCAATGAATTTGGAGATGACCACCGGATGCTCGGCGGAAACATCCGATGCGAGGCTTAAAAATTGTTCGAGGCTTTGATCGTCCCAGGCGACGTTCATCGCCGCGCCTGACAGCACGTAACTCGGACGTATCAGCACCGGATAGCCGGCTTCGGCTGCAAAGGCCTTTGCCGAGGCGAGATCGGTCAGTTCCTTCCATTCCGGCTGCTCGATTCCCTGTTTGTCGAGGAGGGCGGAAAATTTATTACGGTCCTCTGCCATGTCGATTGACTGGGGGCTGGTCCCGTAGATCACCGTCCCCGCCTCGAAGAGCCTGGTTGCGAGGTTGTTGGGGATTTGTCCGCCCATGGAGAGAATGATTCCGTCCGGCCGCTCCCGCTCGTAAATATCCAGAATCCGCTCCAGAGACAGTTCCTCAAAATAGAGCCGGTCGCACATGTCGTAATCGGTGGAAACCGTTTCGGGGTTGCAGTTCACCATGATCGAGTAACGCCCCAGTTTACGGGCGGTCTCGACAGCGTTCACGCAGCACCAGTCGAATTCGACGCTGCTCCCGATGCGGTAAGCGCCGGAGCCGAGTACCATTACGCCGCGCCCCGCCGGACTCACGTCGTCTGCGGGAATGCCCGAGCTGCCCAGCCCCGGTGGTTTGGAACCGGCCGCGCCGTAAGTCATGTACAGGTAGTTGGTTTTGGCGGGGTACTCCGCGGCCAGCGTGTCGATTTGCTTGACGGCCGGCCTGATGCGATATTCCTCCCGCAGCTTGCGGACTTCCGTCTCGGAAAAGCCGGTAAACTCCCCGATGCGCGCGTCTGAAAAACCCAGGCGCTTGGCGGCGGCGAGCAGGTCGCGGTCAATAGCGGCTGTTCTGTCAAAGGCGCGCAGGGCGTTTTCCGTTTCCAGCGCGTTGGCGATTTTATGCAAAAACCATTGGTCGATTTTCGTGAGCCTGTGAATTTTCTCAACGCTCCAGCCTTCGGCAAGGGCGCGGTAAATTACAAATATCCGCCTGTCCGTGGGCTTTGAGAGGGCGTCGCGGATTTTGGCGGCTATATCGCCTTTCTTTTTGGACGCGGCCTTTTTCGCGTTGCTTTTGCTTTTTTTCCCGCCGCCGAATTCCGCGCCGGCGGAAAAACTCCCGCCGCACAGGACGTCCTCTCCGGCAAGGCCCGGCGCGCCTACGCCGGTCATGCGCAGGGCTTTCTGTAACGCCTCCTCAAAACTCCGCCCGATGGACATTACCTCGCCGACCGACTTCATTTCCGAGCCGATGCGGAGATCCACGTTCTTGAATTTTGACAAATCCCAGCGGGGCGCTTTTACGACGATGTAATCGAGCGCGGGCTCAAAGCAGGATTTCGTTATCCGGGTGATCCGGTTTTCAATAGCAATGAGGGAATAGCCCAGGGCGAGTTTTGCCGCCACAAACGCTAAAGGATAACCGGTGGCTTTGGAGGCCAGCGCGGAGCTGCGGGAAAGGCGGGCGTTAACCTCAATGATGCGGTAATCATCGGAAAGCGGATCAAGGGCGTACTGGATATTGCATTCACCCACTATGCCTAAATGACGTATAACGTCAATGGCGATTTTCCTGAGTTTGTGGTATTCGGAATCGGTGAGGGTCTGGGACGGGGCGACAACGATACTTTCCCCGGTATGAATCCCCAGGGGATCAAAGTTTTCCATATTACAAACCGTGACGCAGTTGTCAAACGCGTCGCGCACCACTTCGTACTCAATCTCTTTCCAGCCGCCGAGCCATTCCTCCACCAGCACCTGTCCCGAAGCGTTCACCTCGCTCGTTTTGGCAAAGACCCGATCACACCTGCGCCGCAATTCGGCCTCGTTGCGGCAGATGCCCGATCCTGCGCCGCCAAGGGCGTAGGCGGCTCTGGCCATCACCGGATAGCCGATATCCTTTGCCGCCAGAACCGCGGAATCCGTATCGTTGGCCGCGATACTCCGGGGGGTAAGCGCGCCGATCTCATTTAAGCGGTTCACAAAACGCCGGCGGTCCTCAGTGTCCTCTATGGTTTTCACCGGAGTGCCCAGTACCTTCACCCCGTATTTATACAGGACGCCGTCCCGGTCCAGGGCGACGCCGCAGTTAAGGGCCGTCTGCCCGCCAAAGGAGAGGAGCATCCCGTCGGGCTTTTCCTTCTCAATAACCTGCCGCACATACTCAGGGGTTACCGGCAGGAAGTACGTGGAATCCGCCATACCCTCGCTGGTCTGAATCGTGGCGATATTGGGGTTAATAAGAACCGTTGTAATTCCCTCTTCCCGCAGGGCCTTGAGCGCCTGTGAGCCGGAATAGTCAAATTCCCCTGCCTGCCCTATTTTTAGGCCGCCGGAGCCTAACACCAGGATCTTCCGGGGGAGGTCCCGCTTTGCCGTATTCATTTTACACGCTCCTTCACCTGGGCAATAAACCGGTCGATGAGGAATTCAGTGTCCCTCGGCCCCGGACAGCCCTCAGGATGGAACTGTACCGCCGAAAAAGGATGCATGGTTGAACGTATTCCCTCGATAGTGCCGTCGTTGGCGTTGACGAACCATGCTTCCCAGCCTTTTGGCAGGGTATCGTTCCGTACCGCGTAGCCGTGGTTCTGGCTGGTGATATAGCAGCGCCCCGTACCGGTTTCAATGCAGGGCTGGTTCTGCCCCCGGTGCCCATAGGGAAGTTTATAGGTGTCGGCCCCCGCAGCCAGGGCCATGATCTGGTTTCCCAAACAGATTCCGAAAATTGGTTTACCCAGGGTAAAAGCCTTCCTGACCGCCGCGATGGTTTTGCCGCAGTCTTTCGGATCGCCCGGGCCGTTTGACAAAAAAAGGCCGTCGTAATCAACGGCGCCCGTGTCGTAATTCCAGGGCGCCCGTATCACTTCAACGTTACGCGCCAATAAACAGCGGAAAATATTCGCCTTGGCCCCGCAGTCAATCAACAGTATTTTAAGCCTCTTGCCGTTTTTGCCCGCCGTGTCCGCGGGAAGAAAAGTCTTCACCTCCCCACAGGAAACATCAGCCACCGGGTTTAGCGCCAGGCCCGAATCAATCGTAATGTCCCTGCCGCCCTCAACGAGAATTTTTCCGCGCATTACGCCCCGTTCCCGCAGGCGCGCGGTCAGCGCCCTGGTATCAATACCGAAAACGCCCGGCACGTTTCCCTTTTCAAGCCAGGCGGAAAGCGTACAGCCCGAAGTGAAATGGCTCGGCGCCTCGCAGATTTCCGAAACCACAAAGCCGGAAACCTGGACGCGATCGGATTCAAAATGAACCGGAATTCCCTGCCCGTCAAAAAAGCCTTCGCCGCTTTTGGATTTAACCGGCACGCCGTAATTTCCCGCCAGGGGGTAGGTGGACACCAGTATCTGCCCCCGGTAACTGGGGTCCGTCAAAGACTGGGGATAGCCGGTCATGCCGGTGGTAAAGAC
>JAISYA010000066.1 GCA_031270205.1 Treponema sp. | reverse complement strand
GTTCTACCGACGCGGGTTTTACAAACACTGTTTTCATTTTATAACCTTCTCAAAACATTCAAAACTGGTAACGGGAGCTTTATCATGCCATAACGGGGAAGTAGAGTCAAGGCATTTCGAGCCTTTCGCCGCCATTTTACCAGGAGGCGTTTCGGACCATGAACCGGGGCTGAGCGGCGGCCACCGCTCCGGCTAAAGCCGTCGCGCGGTCTGTGGCAAAGAGGGGCGGCCACGGGGCCTACGCTATGCCGCATTAGTCATCCACACGGCTTACGCCGTGCAGTTACTGAGCGGGCCACTACCGCGGCTAAAGCCGCCGCGCGGTCTGTGGCAAAGAGGGGCGGTCACGGGGCCTACGCTATGCCGCATTAGTCATCCACACGGCTACGCCGTGCGTTTATCGAGCGGGTCGTGAACAGGCTTGGTTCATGGTCATGAACAGCCCTTGAGGAGGACCCGCCTCAGCCTGAGCGCGGGACGGGACAGTCCCATTGTGCATTCTCCGTGTGGTACCGCCGGCCGGCTATTCATTCGTTGACATAAACCGTTTCAAAGCCTACAATCAAGATATGAATATATCCACTTATACGGTAAAGCCGAAACTTCTCGCGCCACTGAAGCCGCTGGAGGAGATTGCCCGCAATCTGTGGCTGTCGTGGAATTATGACGCAATTCAGCTGTTTATCAGGCTGGATTATGACGTATGGCTCCAGTCCCAGCAAAGTCCGGTACGGACCCTGGGTATGGTTAGTCAGGAGCGGCTTGCCCAGACGGCCAAGGACGATTCCTATCTTGCCGCGCTTAAAGAAGTATACGACCGGTTCCGGCGTTACAAAAGGGGCGAAACCTGGTACCGGGGCAGCCATAAGGACGTCGTGGCCTATTTCTCCATGGAATACGGCATGGACACTTCCCTTCCCATTTATTCAGGGGGCCTGGGCATCCTCTCCGGGGACCACATGAAAACATCCTCGGATATGGGCCTGCCCCTGGTGGGGGTCGGCTTTTTGTACCGGCAGGGGTATTTCAAACAGATGCTGAACGCCGACGGCTACCAGCAGGAAAGCTACCCGGAAAACGACTGGTACAATATGCCGGTGGAACGGAAAGCCGGTAAAGACGGGCAGCCCGTCAAGATTACCGTGGATTTGGCGGGCCGCCAGGCGGTCGCCCAGATATGGGAAGTGAAGGTCGGCCGCTCTTCCCTGTACCTCTTGGATACCAATATCGAGGAGAACGCCCCGGATATCCGCAACATCACCGCGACCCTGTACGGCGGCGACAAGGAAACCCGGATACAGCAGGAAATTCTCCTGGGCATCGGCGGCATCCGCGCGCTGCGGGCATTGGGCATTAACCCCGCCGCCACGCACATGAACGAGGGCCACGCGGCCTTTTTGGGCCTTGAACGGATCCGGGAAATCATGGCCGAACGGAATTTTACGTTTGATGAGGCGCGGGAGGCGGTGTGGCCTACCAATATTTTTACCACCCACACCCCGGTTCCCGCGGGGAACGAGCGTTTTGACATTGCCCTGCTGGAAAAATACTTCCGCTCCTGGCCTGAAGTGCTGGGCATTTCCTGGAAAGACTTTGTCGGCCTCGGCCGGGTCTATCCGAACGACGAGCATGAAACGTTCTGCATGACCGTACTGGCCCTGAAACTTGCGGCCTATGCAAACGGCGTGGCGAAACTCCACGGCGTGGTTTCCCGTGAGATGTGGAAGGGCCTGTGGCCCGGCCTCCCCCTGGACGAGGTGCCCATCGCCCATGTGACCAACGGCGTCCATCCCCGCACCTGGGTTTCCAGCGGCATGATAGAACTTTTGGACCGCTACTTTGGCCCGCATTTTGAAAACAAGCCCACGGATTTGGCGATCTGGGAACGTATGGAGCGGATATCCGACGAAGAGTTGTGGCGTACCCACGAGCGCCGCAGGGAGCGCCTGGTGGCCTTTGTCCGCGACCGTATCCGCGAACAGTACAAGCGCATCGGCGCGGTGGAGTACCGTATCCGCCAGGTTGAGGATGCCCTCTCCCCCTACGCCCTGACGCTCTGCTTTGCCCGGCGTTTCGCCACCTACAAGCGGGGCAACCTGCTGCTGCGCGACCCCGAGCGGCTGCTGCGCCTGGTAAAAGACAACGACCGGCCGGTCCAGCTGATCTTCGCCGGCAAGGCCCATCCCCACGACATGCCCGGCAAAGATCTGATCCGCGAGATCATCCACTTTGCCGAAAAGTACGATGTCACGAGCCGCATCGTTTTTGTCGAGAACTACGACATGACCGTCGCCAAGTACCTGACCTCGGGCGGCGATGTGTGGCTCAACACCCCCCGGCGGCCCATGGAAGCTTCGGGCACCAGCGGCATGAAAGCCGCCATGAACGGCGTGCTCAACTGCTCCATCATGGACGGCTGGTGGGACGAAGCCTATCAGGGCGAAATCGGCTGGGCCATCGGCCACGGCGAGCAGTACGAAGACGAAAGCCTCCAGGACGATGTGGAAAGCAAGGCCCTGTACGACCTGCTTGAGCGGGACATTATCCCCATGTTTTATCAGCGGGGCCGCGACGGTCTGCCGAGGGAGTGGATCAGAAGGATGAAGGACTGTATGCGGATAATCGGGCAGTCCATGTCCTCCCACCGTATGCTGATGGACTACTCGAACATGTTCTACTTTCCCGCGCTCAAGAACTACCGCCGCCTGGTCAATGACGACTACGCCGAGGCGAAATCCCTGGCGGCTTACTTTGCCAAGCTGCGGCAGTCATGGGACAGCCTGAAAATCGTCAAGCTCGAATCCAACGCCAAGCCGGTGATGCAGCGGGGTGACAATCTTACCGTCAGCGCTTACCTGGATATGGGCCAGATGCTGCCTGAAGAGCTGCAGGTGGAACTCTACCACGGCACGGTGTCGAATCAGAGCAGAGAGATCACCAACGCCCGCCGGAAGGAGATGCGGTGGGTATGTACCGAGAACGGCTTAAGCCTGTACCAGGTCCGGATTGAGTGCGCCGATACCGGCCAGCAGGGCCACACGGTGCGGGTTTTGCCCAAGCACGGCGCGCTGATCCATCCCTACCGCTCCGGTTTTATCAAGTGGGCCTGAATCGCGTTTCACGATAGAATGAACGAAACCGCTGGCAACACGGACTTTTGACTTGAGATTCTTTCTTTTGTCCGTGCGGTCGGCGGTTTTTTCTCTTTTCAAGATAAGGAATTGCTATGCTATCCCCTTTTTCCGGCGGGGCCGTACCCCGGCAGAAGAATCCCGGTTCTCAAGTCTTTAAGTACCTCGACATTGTCACGGCCCTTTTTGTCGCCGTTCTCATCGTGAGCAACATCGCCTCGTCGGCGAAAATTGTGGACTTGGGCTTTTCCCTGTTCACGATCCCCATGGCCTTTGACGGCGGCACGTTGCTCTTTCCCCTGTCCTATGTGTTTGGAGACGTGCTCACCGAAGTCTACGGCTTCCGCGCTTCGCGGCGGGTTATCCGCACCGGTTTCGCCGCCCTGGCCCTTTCCGCCCTGGTTTTCTTTGTGCTCCGTCTGCTGCCCGCCGAAAGCACCTGGGAAGGCTATGCGGGAAGCGCCGCATACGACGCGATCCTCGGCGGCATGAGCGGCGGCGGCATTGTCCTCGCAAGCCTTTTGGGCTATTGGGCGGGGGAGTTTTCCAACTCGGTGGTACTTTCAAAGATCAAGGTGCTGATGAAAGGGCGCCTGCTCTGGGTAAGGACCATCGGCTCCACCCTGGTGGGCGAACTCCTTGACAGCCTGATCTTTGTAACGGTGGCAAGCCTTGCCGGGGCTTTCGGCTGGGAACTGTTCTGGAGCCTGGCGCTGACCAACTACCTCCTGAAATGTCTTATCGAGGCTCTGATGACCCCCGTAACCTACGGCGCGGCCTACCTCCTGAAGAAAGGCGAAGGGGCGGACGTGTACGACACGGATATTAAATACAGCCTGGTGTAGCCAAATGAGCCTCCGCGGGGCAAGACCCCGGTATACACGTAGCGTTAGTTGTAAGCGTTGCGGCATTTGAGCCGCGGCAAACTTGACAAGCGCGGCTTGCCTGGCAAGCGCAGCTTGCCTTGGGGTATTAAACCTGACTTTCGAATAACTTACCTGCGCCGTAAGGCAGTGTACGTTTCCCGGTATTCCCGAAAGAGCCGATCGTAGAGGGCGGCGTTTTTTTTGTTGGGGAAAAAGCGGCCCTCAATACGGGCCAGCGCGGAAGCGGCCTCGGCAAACGAGGAATACTCGCCAAGGGCGGTGGATCCGATAATGGCAAGGCCGATAAGCTCCGCTTCTTTTT
>JAISYA010000033.1 GCA_031270205.1 Treponema sp. | reverse complement strand
TCCCGCACCAGCGCCGAAAAAGGCTTTGAGCCGTCGAAATTATTGAAGATAAAACTCAATGTGCCGGAAAGGACGGCCTCAATACGCCGCACCCGGTCCCCGGAGAGAAACAGGTCCCGCAGCGTGGAAATAACCGGAAGGCCCGCGCAGACTGTGGTCTCGTACAGATAGGGAATGCCCCGCTCCCGTGAATAGGAAGTAAGCTGCCGGTAATATTCCAGGGCGCCTGAGTTGGCCCGCTTGTTGGGCGTCACTATGGGAATCGCCTGCCGCATAATTTCCGCGTACGCGGCGGAAATCCCCTCATCGGCGGTACAGTCGCAGAAACAGGTATTGGGAAGGTTAAAGGAAACCATTTTTTGTATGAAAGACCGCAGATTCAGCGGCTCCACGGCGTCGCCGCCGTCGCTCCCGCCCGGCGCGCCGGAACGGTCGTCACTTAACAGGGCCTTGACCTTTTGGGGGTCCAGCCCTTCCCGCCGGAAGATCATGCACCGGGAATTGGCCGCTCCCACGAGCCGTATCCGTATCTTGTCCTTGTCGGCAAGAATTTCCCGGTGCCCGGCGATCTGATCCAGCAGGGTGCCGCCGATAAGGCCGGTCCCCATAAGGAAGAGGTTCACCGAGCGCACGCCGGCGAGGAAAAACGCCTCGTGCACGGCGTTCAGGGCCTTCCCCTCGTCCTGCCTTGAAACCACCGCGGAGATGTTAAGCTCCGAAGAGCCTTGCGCGATGGCAACCACGTTAACCCCGTTCCGTCCCAGCGCGTGAAAAAATTTGCCCGAATTGCCGGAAGTGTGCTTCATCCGGGAACCTACCACAGCGATTATCGAAAGGTCTTTTTCGGCGACCGGCTGCTCAATGTCCCCCGAATGGATTTCCCGCTCGAACTCTTCCGCGAGAGCGGCCTCCGCCCGGCCGGCCTCGTCGGGGAGTACCGCGAAACTGATCGAATATTCGCTGGAACTCTGGGTGATGAGGATAACGCTGATCCCCCTGCGGGCCAGTGCGCCGAATACCCTGGCGGAAAAGCCGGCGACGCCCACCATACCGCTGCCCTGAATACGCAGCAGCGCTATGTGGTTTATTGAGCTTATCCCCCGTATGGGGTACTTCCCGTCGGCGGCTTCGGCGACAATCCGCGTGCCTTCGCATGCGGGGTTAAACGTGTTCCTGATGCGGATGGGGATGCCCTGCTCAAGGGCCGGTTTAACCGTGGGGGGGAACAGCACTTTCGCGCCGAAATGGGAGATTTCCATGGCCTCGGCGTAGGACATTTCATCGATTCTGAAAGCGGTTTTCACGAGTTTGGGGTCGGCGGTCAAAATCCCGTCCACATCGGTCCAAATCTCCACTTCCCGCGCCTCCAGGGCCGCGCCGAAAATGGCCGTGCTTAAGTCGGAGCCGCCCCTGCCCAGAGTGGTGGTCTGGCCCTCAAGGGTTGAGCCGATAAAGCCCGTTACCACTTGCAGCGGCGCTTTTTTCCCCAAGAGCCGGGAAAAACAGGCGCGGATATTGGCGAACGTCTCTTTGGGAAGATATTGGGCGTTTCCGAAGCGGGCGTCGGTCCTGACCAGGGGCCGGGCGTCCAAAAAAGCCGCCTCAAGACCCGCGGCCGTGAAAATACGGGCCAAAAGCCCCGCGGAAAGGCGCTCCCCGAAGCTCATAACCGTGTCCATGGTCCGCCCGGAAAGCTCCCCCAGCAGGGCGACGCCGTCCAGAATACGGTCCAGTTCCGAGAGGCTGTTTTGAATGGCCTTAACCGCTTCTTTACGCTCCTCTCCCTTGAGAAAGGCCGCGGCGGCGCTTTTATGCCGCTTTTCCAGTTCCCGAAGCATATCCGTATAGGAAGAATCGCCCGCCGCGGCCCTGCGGGCCGTGTCAATAAGGGCGTCGGTAACGCCGGAAAAGGCGGAAACCACCACCGCGGGCGTTTTTCCCGCGTGATCCCTGTCTTTCAATATGGCGATGATCCGCTCTATCGCCTGGGGGCTTCCCACCGAAGTGCCGCCGAATTTAAGCACAATCATAAAAATTCTCCAGTATTGGAGCCTGTCCCAAAACTGAAATTTTGGAAGCCCCATCGGCCAGATAGTACTATATTTTCTTTTTTATTTGTAGTACTATATTAAAATACAGTACAATGTGGTATTGCTTTTAATAAGCTTTCGGGGTATTATTTTTACATGACCGGCATTGCGATTATTTTTTCAGCCTCCGTCTTTTTTTCCCTTGTCGCGGTAGGGTTGATTCTCAGGCTGTCCCATAAAAAATCCTGGTATGATCACGTCGGTGGAAGAAAAATACACAACGGGCATGTTCCCCGCCTGGGGGGAGTCGGTTTCGCGGTGATTTTTATTATTATTGCCGCGGTCATCAGTTTTTCCACCAGAAAGGCCGAATATACCCTCCGTTTTTTGCCCTGCCTCCTTGCCCTGAGTATCACCCTGGTTTACGGTGTTTGGGACGATTTTCGTCCCATGCTGTCCTGGAACAAACTCCTGCTGCAGTTTATCGCCTCTCTTTGCGTTATTATCCCCGGCTATACGTTCCGCCGGATTCTGTATATTGACGCGGGTCTGCTCTCGAATCTTGGCTGGCTGGGCTACCCGATTACCTGTCTCTGGCTTGTCGGTTTGGCCAACGCGACCAACTTTATTGACGGCATTGACGGGTTGGCCGGGGGATTGTCGGCGATTATCGCCTTTTTCTTCAGTTACATTTTTTTCTCCTGGGCGGAAACCCCGTCGGCGGAAATGTTTTGCATCGCTCTCGGCGGGGTAATACTGGGATTTCTGGTATTCAACCTGCCGCTTCCCCGGGCAAAAATATTTATGGGCGACTCAGGCAGTCAATTTTTGGGATTTGCGCTGGGTATGCTGCCCCTGCTGGAAGAGCACGACACCGTAGCGGCGCTGCCGGTTCCTTACGCGGCGGCGCTTCTGGCGATTCCGCTCTTTGACATTATTGCCGCGATTTGGCGCCGCCTTAGGGACGGCAGAAGGCTCGACAGTCCCGATATGGGCCACATTCACCACAAACTGATCAACATCGGTTTCACTACCGGAAAAGTGGACGCCATCCTGTATACGTTACAGATAATTCTCGGCGTGCTGGTGTGTATTTCAATAAGACTGCCCGGCATCCACTCCATTGTGGTACTGGGAATTGCCTATATGGCCGTTGTCGTTTTCTTTGCCGTCGTCCATTTCTGGAACAGAAAAGTTAATTCGAGAAAAAAAGCGGAAAGCTTCCTGCCGATAGAATAATACCTTGCTTTATCTAAACGACAAAGAAAAAATTAACCGCTAAGGGTACATAAGGACACGAAGGAGGAAGGAAAAGCATGACCGGTAAAGATTCCGCCGAAGCCCGTCATTATTTTGACTGGGCAGCCACCGCTATACCGGACCCGCCGTCCACCAAAACCGCGCCGCCTTTCGGGAATCCGTCTTCGCCTCACAGGGAAGGCCGGCTGGCCAAGGAAGCTCTGGAAAATGCCCGCGCCCGCTGCGCCGCCGTTTTGGGAGTGGCCCCCGAAACGCTCTACTTTACATCAGGCGGGAGCGAATCTAACTGTATCGTACTGCACTCAACCCTGCTGCGCCGGGGCGCCGGGCGGCTCCTCGTTTCGGCGGCGGAACATCCCTCTATTCGGGAAAACGCGGAAATTCTTGAGCGGCTGGGGAAGCCGGTGGGCCGTCTGCCGGTGGATTCTTCGGGCCGCGTAAGTCCTGGGCTTTTCTCGAAAACGCTTGCGAAATACGGCGATGTCCGCTTTGCCGCCGTCATGGCGGTTAACAACGAGACCGGGGCCGTCAACGACATGAGCGCCCTGCGTGATACTGTGCGTAATGCGGCGGATACACACGGTGGTCCGCCTGTTCATCTGCACTGCGATCTGGTACAGGCGGCGGGCAAAGTGCCGGTGGATATTGCAGGATGGGACATTGACTCGGCCTCGTTGAGCGCCCATAAAATCGGCGGGCCGAGAGGCGTCGGCCTCTTGTACCTGCGCCGCCCTCTGGATGTCCTCTGCGCCGGCGGCGGGCAGGAACGGAAAATCCGGCCGGGTACGGAAAACACCGCCGGCGCGCTGGCCCTTGCCGCCTGCCTTGAACGCCGCGCCGCGCCGGAAAAAGTCGGCGCGGAACTCGCGCAGAGCCGCCGCCGCTGGAAACGGCTCCTTGCCGCCTTCAAAGCGATTGACCGCTGCGTTCTCATCCCGGAAAGCAGGGAAATCGACGACGAAACATTTTCACCGTATATTGTGCAGGCGGCTTTCAAAGACATCCCCGGCGAGGTGATGGTTCGCGCACTGGATGATCTGGGCTTCGCGGTTTCCACCGGCTCGGCCTGTTCCTCTTCCTCGCCGAATCGGCCGGTTCTCTCTGCCATGGGGATCAGCGAAAAACTCAGCCTCGAGGGAATCCGCGTTTCCCAGGGCTGGTCAACAACCGATGAGGAAATAGATCTGCTCCTTGCCGCCATAGCGGAGGTTTTGAAATTCCTGTAAACACCTATCTCCTGAAACCGGGGGAGCTTAGCCTGAAAGGCGGTAACCGCAAAAGTTTTGAAGGGGTTTTGAAACGCAATGTACTGCGCATGCTGGGCGCGCCCGCGGCGGGCGGCAAAATCCGGCTTGAAACAGCTAACGGCCGCTTTTTTGTAGATTGCGCCGACGAAGACTGTCCCCGCGTAGAGGACGTTCTCTCCCGCCTTATGGGAATCTCCGGCTGGGCAAAAACCGGCCGCCACGAAAAAACCGTGGAAGCAGTCCTTCGCGCCTGTGTCGAAGAAGGGCAAAAACTCTTTAGCCGCGGCGTTACCACGTTCAAGATAGAGGCCCGCAGAACCGACAAGAGCTTTCCCCTGGATTCTTACGGCCTGCGAAGTGAAGGGGGCAGGGCAATCCTCGACGCCGTGCCCGGCTTAAAAGTTGACGTGCGCAATCCCGGCGGTCTCATCAAAATAGAAATCCGCGAAAAAGCGTACGTTTACAGCAATGCCCAAAAAGGCCTGGGCGGTCTGCCGGTGGGAACCGCGGGGCGGGGCCTCCTGCTTTTGTCAGGCGGGATCGATTCGCCGGTGGCGGGCTTTCTCATGGCATCCCGGGGCATGGGCATAGACGCGGTGCATTTTCACGCCTATCCGTACAGCTCCCTTGAGGCCCGGCAAAAGGCTGTCCGTCTCGCCGAAATCCTGGGCGCTTACTGCATGGGGATCCGTCTGCATATCATCGGCTTTACCAAAATACAACTGCGGATAAAAGAACGCGCGCCCTTGCCCTGGACCACCATATTGCTCCGTATGGCCATGATGGAGTGCGCCGAAAAGCTGGCGCTGCTCATAAAGGACAAGTGCCTTATCACCGGGGAAAGCCTCTCTCAGGTGGCAAGCCAGACCATTGAAAACCTCACCTGCACTCAAAGCAGGATACGCCTGCCGGTACTGCGCCCCCTTATCGGCGCGGACAAAGAGGCCATCATAAGGAAGGCGGAAACAATCGGAGCGTACGAAACCTCAATACTGCCCTACGAGGACTGCTGCACCCTGTTTAGTCCCCCGCACCCGGTTCTGCGGGGCGACCCCCGCGAAGCGTCGGCGTTATACGAAGAGCTGGAACCGGAAGTATTGATAGAGGAAGCCCTGCGGGACTGCGAGACCCTTAAATGCGGGTTTTGTTGAGGAGCGGGTAAGCCGCTAACGACACGGACAAAAGCGGGGATTTCGGGCAAAAGTCCGTACCGGCGGCTCAATTTCTTCGTGGAGTTTGCGCGGCGAACACTCACCGCGGGCGAGTACTAATCGTGGCTTGGGTTTATCCGTACCTTCTCGATAGCCTGGGCCACGGCCTGCTGGACGCTGTCGGCATAGGCCTGCTCGTTCATCGCCTGGGCCGCGTAAAGGGCGCCCAAAAGGGAAAAACGGTACAGGGGTTTGACCGAATTCAGCGCTATGGCGGCCATATCAACCACACATTCGTTGCAGCGGCAGACTTCAGCCGGCCAGGTTTCAAGCTGTTTTTCAAGTTCATGCAGAACCATCTGCTCCGCTTCGTTCTTCAAGAATTCAAAATCGTAAGTATCCATAAACGCCATACTTCCTCCCTGTTATGGAGGACATCCAAAACTTGGGCTTCCGAATGTCTTCCTGTCCTATAAGTATCCTAAAACCGCGGGTTTTTTTCAATAATAAGCCTCCGTGGGGCAAGCCCCGCGGTATCTTTGGGGTATTAAACCTGACTTTTGATTCAATGCTCCCTGCTCAGGGGGAAAAACCGGGCGAATTTGGATTGCAGCTCAAGTTTCACATTCCCCACCGGGCCGTTCCGCTGCTTGGCCACGATGAGGTCGGTGGGTATCACGTCAAGCGGGAGTTGTTCTTCCTCTTCCTTGTCTTTTTTCTTTTTGGCCTCCCGGTGCAGGAACAGCACGAGGTCCGCGTCCTGCTCTATGGAGCCTGAATCCCGCAGGTTGGCAAGGGTGGGCGTTTCCCATTGGGCTTCGCGGTTAAGCTGGCAGAGGACGACCAGCGGAATCTTAAGCTCCCGTGCGAGTCCTTTTAAGGAGCGGGAAATCTCGGAGATCTGCTCGTAACGGGGAAGCGAATTGCTCTCATGGCCGATGAGGCCCAGGTAATCGACAAACACAATCTGGACCTGCTGCTGCGCCCGCAGTTTCCGCGCCTGGGAGCGGAGGTCGAGGAGTTTCATGTTGGGCATGTCCACGATGTAAAAAGGGGCCTCGTACATTTTTCCCATAATATCGCGTATTTTATGGAAGTCGCTGGGCGCCAAAAAACCGCTTCGCAGCTTGTTGCCTTCCACCGTGGCCTCGCTGGATATGAGGCGCTGGGCAAGGGCTATCTCGGACATTTCAAGGGAGAAAAAGGCCAGGGGAATTTTTTTGGTAAAGGCGATGTATGAGGCAATGTTAAGGGCGAGGGCGGTTTTCCCCACCGAGGGCCGCGCGCCTATGACGATAAAGTCGGCGGGCTGGAAGCCGGAGGTCATTTGATCGAGTTTCTCGTATCCGGTGGGGATGCCGGTGAGGGGCTGCTTCGATTTATACACTTCCTCTATAAGGTCGAAGGTTTCCCCCAGCACCTCCCCTATTCGGCGGAATGAAAAAACCTGGCGGCTGTCGCTTAAATCAAAAATGCGCTGCTGTACTTCTTCCAGCACTTCGCGCGATTCTTTGGATTCGTCGTACACCTTGACGCCGATCTCGGAGGCCACTTTGAGCAAAGACCGCCTGAGAGAATAGTTCCGCACCGATTGCGCGTAATAGTCGATGTTCGCGCTGGAAGGAATCACCGTTGTCAGGGAGGAGACATACGCGGCGCCTCCGGCCTCGTCGAGTTTGCCGAGCTGCTTGAGTTCCTGTACAACGGTCTGAATGTCGGCGCGCAGGCTCTTTTCGTCAAGGCTTAGAATCGCCTCGTATATCCGCTGATTCGCCCTCGCGTAAAAATCCCCCGCCGCAAGGCGCTGCTGTATGGCCGCGTCCACCGCCTCGGCGTCCTGCAGCATACTGCCGAGAGTGGCGCGTTCAAGCTCATCATCGTGAGGGGGCGTTTTGTCTCTACTCTGGGCCATGGCGTGTCAGGTAAACGTTTATTCGGCCGGGGCGTCCGCCTGCGGCGGATTCGCCGATTCAGCCAGGGCCGCTTCCCCGTCTTCGTTTCCGGCGGCGGTCTCTTCCGTCCCGCTTTCCGGCGCGGCGGCCTCGCCTGTAGCGGCAGCCTCGGTAGGACTATCCTCTTTGCCCAAAGCGGCGCTGGCCTGCGCGGTCTCCGCGTGGGCCTCATCCCTGTGGCGGCGTCCGGGCCGGGCCGTGGCGTGGGGCGTTTCGGTTTTTATCGCCTGCCCGGTAACGATGATCTGAATCTCCGCCGAAGCGCTTTCATAGAGTTTGACGACGGCCTTGTACTTGCCCGTGCTCTTTATGCTGTTTCCGGCCAGCTCAATCCGTTTCCGCTCGATCTGGAAGCCCAGCTTGGCAAGTTCGTCGGCTATGGTTTGGCTGGTAACAGCGCCGTAGAGTTTGCCGTTTGCCCCCGCGGGCATGGCGATGGAAATCTCCAGGGCTTCGAGCTTTTCTTTAAGCCCCAGGCTGTCCTGCCGTTTTTGGACCTTCCGCGTTTCGATCTCTTCCTTGCGGGCCTCAAAAAGTTTCAGCGTTTGGGGCGTATGGGGAAGGGCTATTCCCCTTGGAAACAGATAATTCCGGGCGTAGCCCCTGGCAACGTCCTTGACGTCCCCTTCCTCGCCGAGGGTGGACAGATCCTTGTTCAAAATAACTTTCATAACCAAGCTCCCCGGAGAAACGTTGTTTCTCCATAATTGTAATACAGGCCGGCCAAAAAGCGGCCCTGCAGCCTGGGCTGCCCGGACAAAAAAGGCGATCCCCGCCGCCTTCACAGCCCCGGAGTAGAGGCCGGTCCGTCTTGTTTCGGCGCCCGCAGGGGCAGCCAATTTTCCGCGATGCCCAGAAGAATTAACAATCCCAGCGCAAGGGTGTTAATACCGGGACTAAAAACCACTACGATAATCAGTACATTACAGAGCAGCCGCATCATGGGCGGCAGCGGCCTGCGGGTAAGGGTATAGAGCGCTATTCCCCCGCCCTGGGCCAAAAAAAGTATAGCGCAAATGACCAGGACATTCCAAGCGATAATTTCCGGAATCACCAGCCTGGCGATTTTCCCCAATAGTATGGCCGCAAGGGACAGGGACAGGCCCCAAATGGCGTTGGCCGGAACATGGAAATTGCTCAGACTCTGGGCAGACCTGCGGCGGCGGAAAATCCAGGCCAGGCTCAGGGAGACCTGCCGGTTTACAAAGAGCAGAAAAAAAACCGAACCCAGAGCGCCGCCCCGCAGGGCAACGAGGGTAATGGCTTCCATCACAGTATCGGGTGTCAGAAAATGCTCCAGGAAGGAACGCCGGGCGGCGTCCACGCCGGAAGAAGATATATACGCCGAGGAAAGCATTTCCATTTGGGATTGTATCAGCGCGGCGAAACCGGCGCTGCTCCTCGTTACATAGCCGATAATCAGAAAAGCCGCGCCCCCGGCAACAGCGGCGGCGATAAAACGGTACATGGTACGGATACGCGGAAAAAACAGACCGTTTGTCCCGCCGGCCATGATCCATGTAAAACCCAGGCTCAGCGCCGTAAAATGCAGCGCATCAAGAGCGAAGCCGGCCGCGCCGCTCTGGTAATACAGGCTAAAGCCCAGGGAAAGCGCCCCGTTGAGGATCGCCGCCAGGACAAAGGTAAACCAGGCCGCCGCCGGATTATAAACCATCGCGGAAAACCCCAGGGGAACGAGAAACAGGAACGACAAAAAGCCGGTCCTCATCAGGGTAACGCTCAGGATCGCGCAGATCAAAACGGGAATGAGCGCGCGTTTGCCGCGCAAACTCCGCGGATTGGGATCGTTACCCTGGGGATTAGCGGAAAATATCCGGCGCATGCGAACCGGTCTTATTCGGCGACAAAAGGAAGCAGGGCGATACTTCTGGCCTGTTTAATCGCCGCCGCCAGCGACCGCTGGTGCTTCGCACAGGTGCCGGTGATACGGCGGGGAAGTATTTTTCCCCGATCGGTGATAAAACGGCGGAGAGTGTCGGCGTCTTTGTAATCAATTTTTAGCTTTTGCACACAAAATTTGCACACTTTCTTTTTGAAAAAGACTTTGCCTTTCCCGCCCCGGCTCATCCGGTCATCGCCGTCCCGGCCGTCCATTCCCGTGTCCATTCCCCGGTCCTGCCGGGGAGGACGTTCATTTTCCGTATATTTTTCATCAGACATATAAAACTCCTTACGCTAAAATCGTCCCTTTAATAAGGAAAAGCCGAATCGGATTAAAACGGAATATCGTCGGCAAAGTCGTCGCCGCCCGATCCGCCGCTATAAGGCGGCGCATCCGAAGACGCGCCCGCGCCGGAAGGCGGGGAACTCTGTCCCTGCCAGGCGTGCCGTTCCGAAGCCCCTCCGGAACCGCCGTAAGAGCCGCCCGGAGCACCCGGTCCGCCGCCGAGCAGCTGCAAATAGCTTGCCACGATCTCAACTTTGGAACGGTTCTGGCCGTCCTGCTGCCAGCGATCCTGGCGCAGCTCTCCGTCAACGCCTACCATTTTTCCCTTTACGAGGTACTGGTTGAGGGATTCACCCTGCCGGCCCCAGAGCACGATGTCGAAAAAATTCGCCTCGTCTTCCCACTGGTCGCCGTTTTTCCGCCGGCGGTTCACCGCGATGGAAAACTTGCAAACAGCCTGGCCGTTGGCGGTGTATTTGAGTTCCGCGTCTCTGGTCAGCCGCCCAATAAGCACGACATGATTCAGATCAGCCATGTGCTACTCCTCGATTCTTACGAAAAGATACTTGAGGAGACTGGCGTTAAGTTTGAATATCCGGTCAAGGCCGGCAATTTTCGCCGGGTCGGCCTTGATGGTGAACAGAACGTATTTTCCCCGTTTTCTCTTTTTGACTTCATAGGCGAGATCGCGGTCACCGGTTTCATCGGTTTTTTCAATCTCGACTCCGTTGGCGGCAAGGTCGGCAAGCAATTTCTCGCGGCCCGCCTGGTGCTGGTCTTCTTCCAGGGGGAAGATGACCGTTAGCTCATATCGACGCATAGGTCCTCCTTGTGGACTAACTCGGCCCGCCACGACGGGCAAAGAGGTATGATTTCCTGATACTAGCCGGAAAACGAAAAAATGACAAGGGGGGGCTTCAATTTTAATCAGGGGAGGCGTTTTTTTTATTTCAGGAATTTAACCGCGGACCATCACCAACAAACCCAATTCCGCAAGTTGTTCAAAGAACGAACAACATTTCCCGCTTTTTTCATGTTTTTTTTCCCGCCGCAATTTCCCTTTCCGCCGTGTCCCCGCCCCGCTTCGCGTATCGTAAACCCGCTCCCGCCGGATTTTACGAATAAAAAACCGGATTTCCCCCCTTTTTTCCCTCTTTCCCTCTTGCTTTTCGCCGGTTTTTCGAATTTCCCTTCGTAAAAGAATAAAGCGCGCCCCGCATGCGTCTTGGCGAAGGATGAGCGAAGCGCCCTTATGGGAGCCGCGATTTTTTATGTTTTCTATAACATTATTGTTGACAAAAAAAAAAAACAATCTATATTCTTTGTAGCGGTAATCATCCCAAGGGCGGTTGCCGAAAACCGCCGCGTTGCGGCGGAAGAATTAGGTACAAAGGGGAACCCGGCAGCGGGTAAGGTCCTGCGGTCTGTCAAGGCCGCGCCCTGTCAGGGCGCGGGATCGCTCCCCTGGGTATATAACGAAGGGACAACGGCGTTTGATTTGCGGTGGCAAAAAACGCGGGCGTTCCGGAAAGGAAGGAGTATGAACATGAAGAAAACGTTTGTAAAACTGGGAGTGCTT
>JAISYA010000217.1 GCA_031270205.1 Treponema sp. | reverse complement strand
TCCCTTGGTCTGGAAATCGTGCATTACCGCCTTGCGGGCGGCGAACAGCCCCTGGGAATCGCCGTAGCCCTGGGCGTTTTGCAAATTGATGATCATGTCGTGGAGAATTTCGTCCGGCGCGTTAAAGCCGAAGGCCGCGGGGTTGCCGATGTTGAGCTTGATCACCTTAAAGCCTTCGTCTTCAAGTTTCTTCGCTTCTTTCAAAACCGGTCCCCGGATGTCGTAACACACGTTGTTGAGTTTTGAAGATTTCTCAATGCTGTTCATATTCCGAAAGTCTATGGGGAAAAGGCCTTTGGGTCAAGAGGAATTTTCGGTAACATTTCAAAATGAGGCATTTCGGCGCATTGCCGTGGCCGCGGCTTCACGCAAAAAGCCATGCGCCGGCTTCATCAATATACTTTTTTATGACGGCGGTGTGTACATCGGCCGCGACTTTTGCCGCTTCTTTTTTCCATCCGTCCGCGTTTTTAAGCGCTTGGCGTACCCGCTCCCTGCCCCCTTCCGCGGCGGAGCGGCATTCGGCGCTGTCGGCCGAATGTTTCAGCAGGGCGGCCGAAAGCAGGTACGCGGAAAGCCCCGAGACGAGGGGATCGGCGCAGGCCGCCGCAAGCGCTTTGAATACCTCCCCGGCTTCGCTGAAACGTTCCGCGAGGACCAGGGAAAAACCGTAATACCAGCGGAGCCAGGGCTTGCCGTTTTTCTTTGCGGACTTTTCAAGGCGGCGTCTGAAGAAATCCGCCGCCCCCGCGGGGTCCCCGCCAAGGATGCGGGCGGTTCCGAAAATCAGGGCGTTTGCCTCAATCAGGGCGGGTTTGGCGAAGGCGACCTTGTGTTCAAGCCGCGTAACCGCGGGCGAATCGCTCATAACGAGATACGAGTTGAGCAAAAGGCGCAGCCGCCGCGGGGAATACCGCCCCCTGTGGAGGACGCTTTGCTCAAGATAATCTACCAGCGCCGGCCAGTCCTCCCGTTCCAGCAGCCGGTACAGCCGGAAATTGAACAGAAAAAAAACGTTCAGCGTGATCAGGGCGGCGGCCAGCGCGAGGGCCAGCGGCCAGAGGGGACGCCAAAAAAGGGCCGCGAAACCGGGGTCGAAGACCAGGGCCGGAACAAGGGCGGGGAGCGATAGCAAAAGAACGATAATTATGTTAAAAATAATAATGATGAATTGTAGTTTCAACGAAAATCTCCTGTGTTATGGATTAAAATGATAGAGGAAAGCACAGAGCAAGTCAACGATGTACGCGGCGCGCCTCAGGCAGCGGACGGCGGCGGGGCCGGCATCGGAATCAAGAAGAAATACGCGGTAAAGGACATACCGCCCGGATATTATTTCACCCAAACGGTGTATCTCGATTCCCGTTTTGTCCTTACCGCGCCGGAGACGCCTTTTTCCGGGGAACTAATCAGGGCCCTTGGCGACTGGGGCTTTCGGGAAGTGTACAGCGAAGGGGATCCCAGGGAACACTATGTACCGGACGGCGGTGCGGCCGCCGGAAGCGAGGGAATCAACGATCCTTCGACCATCATCGATCCGGACAAGATCCGCGAGGCGGAAGCGTTTTATATCGCTTTCCTGAAATACACGGAAACGCTCTTTACCAGAATCAGGCTGCGAAACGAACTGAACTTCAACAGTGTTGCAAGACAGATCAAAGCCGTTGTCGATTTAGTGCGGGAGGATCGCCGCTTCCTTATGCGGGTACAGCGAAAAATAGAGCCCCCCGGTGACAAAAATTACCTTGCATCCCACGCGGTACGCTCCACGATTATCGCCATTATCATCGGCGCTTATCTCAAACTTCCCGCCCACCGGCTCATAGAACTGGGAACGGCCGCCCTGCTCCACGAAATCGGCATGCTGCACATCTCCCCCAGGGTATACCTCAGCAATCGCCCTTTAAGCGCCCCGGAGCAGAAGATGATCCTTGAGCATCCGGCGCTGGGTTTCAACATGCTCAAGTCCTATGATTTTCCCCTGGCGGTCGCCCTTCCCGCTCTGGAACACCACGAGCGGGAAAACGGCTCAGGCTATCCCCGGCATCTGTCCGGCGCGAAAATCAGCCTCTACTCGAAAGTCATCGCCGTGGCCTGTTCTTACGAGGCCCTTTCCTCAAAACGCCCCTACAAGGAAGCCAAAGACGGCTATACGGGCATGCTGGAACTGCTAAAAAACGAGGGAAAGCAGTACGACGACACAGTCGTGCGGGCTTTGGTATACTCGCTTTCGATTTATCCAATCGGTCTGTACGTGCTGCTTTCCAGCGGGAAAAAAGGGCAGGTGATTGATGTAAATCCCGAAACCCCCCGCTATCCGGTCGTGCAGATTTTCGGGGAGCTGACCCCGGACGGAAAAAACAAAACCCTGCAGACTTCCGCCAGAGCACTGAACATTGTCCGTCCCCTTACCCGCGAAGAAATAGAGGGTTAGAGGGAGATATGCCTGAATTGCAGCGCGCCGATACTGAGGACCCCTGGCCTCTGACCGCCACCGCCGTTTTTATCATTCTCGCGCTGATTATCGCCAGCGGCTTTTGTTCCCTGTTTGCCCACGCCCTGCAATCGTCACGAAAATCCCGCCTGCAAAAAGAAGCCGCCGGAGACGCAAGGGGCGGCAAGAGCCGGGAAAACAAAAAATACCGCCGCGCCCTGGAAGCGGCGAAAGACCCCGAGCCGTTTCTTGCCGCGGCCCGCTTTTGGATCTGCGTCCTTAGAATCCTCTCCGCGGTTTTGGCGGGCCTCCATGCCGCCTCGTTCCTGCAAACGCCGGATCCGGCCGCCGCTGTTCTGGTCATCGCCATTGCCACGGCGGCGCTTTCCTTCGCGGTTATTCTTCTGGGCGAACTCGTTCCCCGCTTTATCGCCCGTTCCGCGCCGGAACAGATCAGCGCCGCAATCCTCCCCCTGTTCAGCCTCCTCGCCCTTCCCCTGCGGCCTCCGGGTTTCCTTGTGCGGCGCGCGGGGGACTTCCTGCGCGGGGCTTTTCCGCTTGAACATGTCAGGCCGGCCATTACCGAAGACGAACTGCGTCTTGCCCTCATGGAGGGGGAAAAGTCCGGCATTGTGGAAAGCAAGGAGCGCACCATGGTGGAGGGCGTGTTTTATCTGGGCGACCGTCCTGTGGGCGCGTTTATGACCCACCGCTCCGAAATCCAGTGGCTGGACGCCGGCGCCCCGGCGGAGGACATCCGCGCGAAGGTTTTGGATTCCCGCTCCCAGCGCTGCTTCCCCGTGGCTGACGGCACGCCGGATGCGATCATCGGCGCGGCGTATCCCGGCGACATCCTTCTTGACCAGGCATCGCCCTCCCCTCGTGGCCTGCGCGCCGTTATGAAAAAAGCCCAGTTTGTTCCCGAATCCATGTCGGCGCTCAAGGCCTTTGAAGCCTTCAAGCGGGGCGGGGCGGACTTCCTCTTTGTAATGGATGAATACGGCGGTTTCGCCGGCATGCTTTCGGTGCGGGTTCTCGTTGAAGAAATCGTGGGGGAACTTTCCGCGAGCGGGCCGGAAGAGGAGCCGGTAACGCGGCAGGAAGACGGCGCGTATCTTGCAGACGGCAGCCTCAACATCGACGAGGCGGCGGAATTGCTCTCCCTGCCCGGTCTTGCCTCCGCTCGCGCCGACTATCACACCCTGGCGGGCTTTGTCCTGTCCCTGGCCGGCGAGCTTCCCCGCACCGGCGAAAGCTTTGTCTATCAGGGCTTCCGTTTCAAAGTGGTTGACATGGACGGGAACCGGATAGACAAGCTGCTGATAAGCAGGGAAGAAGAGAGCGGCGCCGGCGAAGGCGAATTGAGGAAATAGCGGCTGTACCGCCGCGGGGTTACCGCCCTTGCCGGGCGCACAGGCGCTGGTATCCGCGGTATCCCTTTCCCCTGCGCTGATCCCGCCCTGTTCCGCCTTGCCGCAAGGGCGATTAATCCCTTTCAATACAGCCTATGTCGATCTCACAACATAG
>JAISYA010000036.1 GCA_031270205.1 Treponema sp. | reverse complement strand
AGCGGCATGGCGTAGGCCCCGTGACCGCCCCTATAGCCATAGACCGCGCGACGGCTTTAGCCGGAGCGGTGGCCCGCCCAGTAACCGCACGGCGAAGCCGTGTAGCTGAGCAAAGCGGCATGGCGTAGGCCCCGTGACCGCCCCTATAGCCATAGACCGCGCGACGGCTTTAGCCGGAGCGGTGGCCGCTCAGGCTTAGTCGGGTATCCCCGACCGGCTTGGTTCCGCAAAGGCGCCGGGCATGGTTTCTCCCTCTTCATTCTTCATTATTCCCTATTCATTGTTCATACTGCTTCCCGCTCCGCGCGCGCCGACCGACCGACTTGACTTACGTGCCCTAAAACCGCACAATGAAAGTATCATAACGAAATTGGAGGACAGTATGAGTATCATTGAATATGTGGAAGCCCGCGAGATTCTTGATTCGCGGGGAAACCCTACTATTGAGGTTGATGTAGTGCTGGAGGACGGTTTCCTGGGGCGGGCTGCGGTGCCTTCAGGGGCGTCTACCGGTGATTATGAGGCGGTGGAACTGCGGGATAATGACAAGGCGCGTTATCTGGGCAAAGGCGTTCTGAAAGCCGTGGATAACGTGAACAATGTTATCGCGCCGGAAATTCAGGGGCTGGACGCGCTGGAACAGGTGGACATTGACCGGACCATGCTTGAGTTGGACGGAACCGAAAACAAGAGTAACCTTGGCGCGAACGCGATTTTGGGCGTGTCCATGGCGACGGCCAGAGCCGCGGCGAACTTCCTTGATGTGCCGCTTTACAAGTATCTGGGCGCTTTCCACGCGAACCTTCTGCCGGTTCCCATGGCAAACATTATCAACGGCGGCAAACATTCGGACAACAAAATCGACTTTCAGGAATTTATGGTCATGCCTGTGGGCGCCGAGTCCATCCGGGAAGCGGTCCGCTGGACAGCCGAAGTGTTCCACAACCTGAAAAAACTCCTCCACGATGCGGGGAAAAACACCGCGGTCGGTGACGAGGGCGGTTTCGCGCCTGATATCGGCAACGAGGAAGCGCTGGATTACATTATGCAGGCTATTGAGAAGGCGGGGTACAAGCCCGGCGAGCAGATGGCTATTGCCCTGGACTGCGCCAGCTCCGAGCTTTACGGCGAGGGCGGCAAGAAGGGTTACAAATTCTGGAAATCCAACCCGGACAAACTGTTCTCAGCCGAGGAAATGATCGATATTTACACCAGGTGGGTGGACAAGTATCCCATTATTTCCATCGAAGACCCGCTGGATCAGGATGACTGGGACGGTTATGTGAAGCTCACCGCGAGCCTCGGTTCCAAGATACAGGTCGTAGGCGACGATTTCTTTGTTACCAATACCAAGCGGCTTGAGAAGGGCATCAAGATGGGCGCCTGCAATTCCATCCTTATCAAGGTGAACCAGATCGGTACGCTGACCGAAACCTACGAGGCTGTGGAAATGGCCAAGAAAGCCGGTTACACCGCCGTTGTGTCCCACCGTTCCGGCGAGACCGAGGACAGCTTTATCGCCGACCTCGTCGTGGGCCTTGAGACCGGACAGATAAAGACCGGTTCCATGAGCCGGACCGACCGTATCTGCAAGTACAACCAGTTGATGCGGATCGAGGATCAGCTTGAGGGAATTGCCGAGTATGCCGGCAGAAAAGCGTTGTACTCTGTGCGGCAATGACCGCTAAAATTGAAAAGGCCCCGCGTTATGCGGGGCCTTTTTTTACGCCTTGCCCTTATGCGGGTTTGCCCTTGCCCGCGCGGCAATTACCAACCGGGCCGGGAGATTACTCCAACACGGAAGCCGGCGGCCCCAAGCGCGCGGCGCCGCAAGGCCGCCGCAACACAAAAACACAAGCCTCCCGTCCCCGGGCCCATTTTATGGCGTCCCGCGTTTTTATCCACTGGGGACGGAAACCATCTGTCTTACACGCCGACAACGGCGCTGACCTGCGGCACTTCCTTTTTGAGATAATTTTCAATACCCATCTTAAGCGTCATCTGGGCCATGGGGCAGCCGCCGCACGCGCCGGTCAACTTTACCGAGACAGTCCCATCCTCGGAAATGGAGACAAATTCCACATCCCCGCCGTCAGCCTGCAAAGAAGGCCGCACATTATTCAAAGCTGTTTTCACCTGTTCTTCAAGCATATTTTACTCCTGGTACCAATATAACGATAAAGCGAAAGAATGGCAATGACATGGTACGGACGCACAGGGCGCCGGTGTTTGCTTTTTTTGATTCGAAAGTCCGGTACAGTCGGCATAATTGAAATGGGTAAACCCCCGGCTGGACTTTACCCCGTTAGGTAGACACCGTTAAGCGACCTTCTCACAGTTAAACACATTAGGCGCCACATAGCCGGTACCAACGTTGCCCTGCTATACCACGGTTTCCTCAAATTTGCACCGAAAAAACAATCGCAGCCCATCTTTTTAATTTATTTGAGATAAGGTAATATTTTAAGTATGGCGATTGTTGCGGTATTGTTCCGGATAATTGGCAGTCTCGGTCTCTTTCTCTACGGGATGAAGGTGATGAGCGACGGCATCCAGCAGGCCGCCGGGGAACGGTTGAAGCGGGTGCTTAACTTCATGACCGGCAACCGGTTTATGGCAATAATCACCGGCTTTGCGATTACCGCCATTATCCAGTCATCGTCGGCGACCACGGTAATGGTGGTGTCCTTTGTGAACGCCGGCCTGCTCACCCTTACCCAGTCCATCGGGGTGATCATGGGGGCGAATATCGGCACTACGGTCACCGCCTGGATCGTGTCGTTGGTGGGATTCTCCCTCAAACTTTCAGAGATGGCCCTGCCCGCGGTGGGCGTAGGGTTTGTTTTCCGCATTCTAAAGTGGAAACACCAGGATCTGGGCGAGGCGATACTGGGTTTCGGCCTGCTTTTTTTGGGTCTTGATTTTCTGACCAAATCCATGCCCGCCGTGGGAGACAGTTTCGGCGTCTTTGAGGCGGTATCCAATCCGGGCTTTTTATCTTCCCTGATCGGCGCGGGCGCGGGGCTGGTGTTTACCCTGCTCATCCATTCATCCAGCGCGTCCACCGCCATCATGCTGACCATGGCCTTTAACGGCGTGGTCAGTTACGAGATGGCCGCCGCCATGATCCTCGGCGCCAACATCGGTACCACCATTGACGCGGCCCTGGCCGCCATTGGGACCAAAACCACCGCCAAACGCACCGCCCTGGTCCATGTGCTTTTTAACGTGGCCGGCACCTGCTGGGCTTTGCCCCTCCTTAAACCCCTGCTGGCCCTGGTCGCCCTGGTAACGCCCGGAACCATCGTCCCCGGCCTCATCCATGACCCCATAATCCCGACGCACCTTGCAATGCTCCACACGGTTTTTAATATGGTGAATACCCTCCTCTTTTTGCCCTTTGTCAAACCTTTTGCCGCGCTGGTTTCGTTTATTATCAAGGAAGACAAAACCGAAAAGGCCGCTCCCGAACATTACCGGCTGGTGTACTATTCAGGCGCAATCCACGACACGCCGGAGCTTAATATCCTGCGGGCGGAAAAAGAGATACGCGATATGGCGGGCCTTTCCTCTTCAATGTACGCCCGGTTCAGCGGCGTGCTGCGGACCCTGCGGGAAACCGGGGATAAGGAAAGCGCCGTCGCCGCCCTTACGGAGGAATTGAAACAAAAGGAAGCATACGCCGACGAAATGCGGGAAGCGCTCAGTTATTTTCTTATGGAGTGCACCCGTGAGCAGCTCAATTTCCATTCCGAGCGCCGGGTTTCCCAATTGCTGCGGGTCATCTCCATCATTGAGGACATGACCGACGAGAGCTACGCCATCAGCCTCCTCCTGGAACGGAGCGTGCGGAAAAATCAACTGTTTAAGGAAAAAGAAATGGACGCGCTCGTCCCCTATGTAAACCAGGTGGAAGATTTTCTCGCCGTGGTACAGGAACACCTGGGCCGCAAGGTTTCAAAGGAACAGATCGCCTACGCCCGGGAACTGGAAGCCGGCATCGACAAATCCCGTGATAAACTCCGCAAACTTGGCCGCAAACGAATCGAGGCCGGCAAGGACGTAAAAACGGAACTGCTCTTTATCGACATGGTCCGCCGCATCGAACGGCTCGGGGATTACTGTATTGAAATCGCCGAGACCATCGCGCGGTAATGGGACGCCGGAAGGGCGTTACTTCCCTGTTGCCCTCAACAATTCTCAGATTGAAAGTAAACGCCGATGCCCCTCTTGGGACGTTTAGTGATAGGCAGAATAGGGAAGAAGTAATTATAATATGAGGCTGTTTCAAACTGGAACGGGCTTGTATACAAAAGTTTGTGGCAAAAAAGTGAAAGAAACCGGAGGCATATATGTACGGAGCAATTCTTGGCGACATTTTGGGATCGATTTATGAATTCCACAATCTCAAAACCGACGAACCGGAAAAGATCGATCTGCTCAATCCCGATTGCTATTATACCGACGATACGGTGCTGACCGTTGCGGTCGCGGACGCGATTTTAAGCGGCGGGGATTACCAGGCCGCGGTACACGGCTGGGCGCGGCGCTTTCCGCGGGCGGGATACGGCGATTCCTTTGCAAGATGGATATGCAGCGATGATCCGCGCCCCTACAACAGTTGGGGCAACGGTTCCGCCATGCGGGTAAGCCCGGTGGGCTGGGCCTTTGACACCATAGAAGAAACCCTGGAACAGGCAAAACGTTCCGCGGAAATAACCCACAACCACCCGGAAGGCATAAAAGGCGCGCAGGCAACGGCGGCGGCAATTTTCCTGGCCCGTACCGGCGCGTCAAAAGAGGCAATCCGGGAATTCATCGTAGAGCGCTTTTCCCAACCGGGCCGGGAAGACGACGGCTATACACTACACCGGACGGCCGCCGAAATTCGCCCCGGCTACCAATTCAACGAAAGCTGTCAAGGTACGGTCCCCGAAGCGATTACGGCGTTTCTGGAAAGCCGGGACTTTCCCCACTGTATGCGGCTTTCGATTTCCCTGGGCGGCGACACCGACACCCTCGCCTGTATCGCGGGCGGCGTCGCCGAAGCCTTTTACGGCACAGACGCTATCCCGCGGGATATGCGCGACTTTGCCTTTAACCGCCTGCCCCGATCCATGACGGAGGTGGTGGAGCGGTTTTATGGGGAACGAATGAGCCTCCGCGGGGCAAGCGGCGGGATAGTTAAACCCGATAGCGATTAAACCAGGCTTGCGAATAAAAAGAGCGCTTGCGTTCCCGGAAAAGGTGGTTTATCATAACTATGACGCCATAAGCAAAAGGGGAGGTTTATCCATATCGTTTTCACCATTTTAGAGGAGAGAGAAAAACATGATGCGTGAACTAATGTCCGGCAATGAGGCGATTGCCAGGGGCGCCTATGAAGCGGGGTTGATTTTTGCTTCCGCCTATCCCGGCACCCCAAGCACCGAAATCCTGGAGAATTTGACGCAATACAGGGATGTATTGTATTGTGAGTGGGCGCCCAATGAAAAAGTGGCCCTGGAAGCGGCTATCGGCGCGTCCGTGGCGGGCGTGCGGGCCATGGCGGCGATGAAGCATGTGGGCGTCAACGTTGCCGCGGATCCGCTTTTTACTTTTGCGTATACGGGCGTTACCGGCGGCCTGGTCCTGGTATCCGCGGACGATCCCGGTATGCATAGTTCCCAAAACGAGCAGGACAACCGAAATTACGCGGAAGCGGCGCGTGTGCTGATGCTTAACCCCTCCGACAGCCAGGAGGCGAAAGACTTTTTGAAGCTGGGTTTTGAACTGTCCGAGCGGTTTAACACGCCGGTTCTGCTGCACATGACCACCCGGGTCTGTCACAGTAAGGGTATTGTTACGCTGGAAGACCGCAAAGAAACGCCGCCTGTGCCGTATGCCAAGAATATCGCCAAGTACGTGGCGACGCCGGCCAACGCCAGGGTGATGCGGGCCCGTCTGGAAGAGCGCCTTGCGGCCATGGAAGCGTATTCCAACAAGGCCGAAGTTAACCGGGCGGAATACCGCGGAAAAGCCGTGGGGGTCATCACATCGGGCGTCGCGTATCAATACGCCAGGGAAACTTTCGGCGAAGACGCCTCAATATTAAAACTGGGTTTGACCTTCCCCATGCCCCGGGATCTTGTCCGCGAGTTCGCGTCCAAAGTGGACAAACTGTATATCGTGGAGGAGATGGACCCCTATATTGAACGCCATGTACAGCGCATGGGCGTTGCCTGTGAAGGAAAGTCCCTTATTCCCGCTTTCGGCGAACTCAACGCGGATATTGTGCGCAGAGCCGTATTCGGAAAAGAAAACGAACATCTCACGGTTGAAAAGAAAGCCGTGGACAGGCCTCCGGTACTCTGCGCCGGCTGTCCGCACCGGGGCTTTTTCTATGCCCTCAGCAAGAAAAAGGACCTCGTTATAACCGGCGACATCGGCTGCTATACCCTGGGCAGCGCGCCGCCCCTTTCCGCCATGGATACCTGCTTTTGTATGGGAGGCAGCATCAGCGCGGGGCACGGCGCGGCGCAGGCGCTCCGCTTTACCGGCGCGAAAGAAAAAGTGGTGGCGCTCATCGGCGACTCCACTTTTTTCCACACCGGCGTCAACAGCCTTATTGACGTAGTGTATAACAAAGGCTGCAGCGTATCGGTGATTTTGGACAACCGCATCACCGGCATGACCGGCCACCAGGAAAATCCCGGCAGCGGCTTTACCCTTATGGGGGAATCAACGGTGCAGGTGGACATAAAAAAACTCTGTCTGGCTATCGGCATGAAGGAAGAGAATATTTATACCGTCAATCCCCTGCGCCTGGACGAGGTAAGCCGGGCGCTGGACGACGCCCTCGCCAAAAACGAACCTACGGTCATTATCACCCGCTGGCCGTGCATCCTCAAGCGGTTCAGCCAGCAGGACAAGGATGAATTTGATATGTTCGGGAAAAAATGCCGGATTGTTCAGGAGACCTGCAAAAAGTGTAAGTCCTGCGTCCGCACCGGTTGTCCGGCAATCAGCGGCGCCGGCGACATTGTCATTGATGAGACGGCCTGTACGGGCTGTACGGTCTGCAAACAGGTCTGCCCCTTTGACTCCATTGTTGAGGAGGTACGCTAAATGAGCGAAGTCAAAAACATTCTGTTGGTAGGCGTCGGCGGCCAGGGTACGATCCTTGCCAGTAAAATCCTCTCGGAAGCCCTGGTGGAAGCCGGTTATGATGTCAAAATGTCGGAAGTACACGGCATGAGCCAGCGCGGAGGCAATGTAAGCACCCAAATCCGCTACGGCGGCAAGGTATACAGCCCCATCATCGGGCTTGGCGCCGCGGATCTTATTGTCGCGTTTGAAAAGATGGAAGCCCTGCGCTGGGTTGAGTATCTCAAAAAAGGCGGCAAAATCGTCATTAATGACTTTGAGATACCCTCCGCGCCCATTCTCATGGGAAAAGCGGCGTATCCCGAAGCCATTGTAGAGAGCCTCCGTGAAAAAGCCGATGTTCTCGTGTTCAAGGCAGCGGACATCGCCAAAGAGCTGGGCAATTCCAGAGTGATGAACATTGTACTGCTGGGCGCGCTGGTCAAGGCCATGAACATTCAAGGCATTGACTGGGAAGCAGGAATCCGCAAAAACGTCAAAAAGGGATTTGAGGAACTTAACATCAAGGCGTTTCAGGCCGGTTGGCAGCAGGCTTAGGAACCGGTCGGTTCCCCGGTTAGGAACCGGTCGGTTCCCCGGTTAGGAACCGGCCGCTGCGGCAGCTAAAGCCGCCGCGCGGTCTCTGGCATACGGTGGCGGCCACTGGGCCTATGCTGTGCCGCATTGCTCAGCCACACGCTTGCGCGTGCGTTTGCTGAGCGGGTCGGTTCCAGGCTTAGGAACCGGCCGCTACGGTGGCTAAAGCCGCCGCGCGGTGTGTGGCATACAGGGGCGGTCACTGGGCCTACGCTGTGCCGCATTGCTCAGCTACACGGCTTACGCCGTGCGGTTACTGAGCGGAACCGGTCGGTTCCCCGGTTACTGAGCGGATTACGGTGTCTCTTAAGGAGTGGATATGCTTACTTCGTTTTCCGATCTTGAACGAATCGCGCGGAAAAAGGGCGGCGTTGTACGGGTCCTGGTGGCGGCGGCCCACGACGCGCACACATTGCAGGGAGTTAATGAAGCCTGCGGCAAAGGGATGATTGAACCGGTCCTTATCGGCAACGGCGCGAAAATCAGGGAGATTATCGACGCCGGGGGGCTTGGCATAAGCGGCGCGGAAATTATTGAGACCGCTGACGATGTCCAGTCGGCAAAGAAGGCGGCGCAGCTTGCCGCGTCGGGATACGGAAACGTGCTGATGAAGGGCAGGCTGCAAACCGCGGATTTGCTGCGGGAAGTGGTCAACAAGGAGCTTGGTTTGCTCACCGGGGAAATCATGTCCCACGCCGGTTTGTTCCAGATCCCCGGTTACCACAAGCTGATGATTTTAACCGACGGCGGCATGGTTATCAGCCCCAACGCCGAACAGAAGCGGCAGATTTTGCGCAACGCGGTCAGCGTGTTTGCGGCTCTTGGCGTCACCAACCCCAAGGCCGCCGTCCTCTGCGCCGCCGAGGTGGAGAACCCCAAAATACCGGCAACCGTGGACGCGGCTTTGCTCAAAAAGCAAAACGCCGAAGGAATTATCAGGGACTGCGTTGTGGAAGGGCCGATTTCTTTCGACCTTATGTACGATAAAGAATCGGCGAAGATCAAAGGGTATGAAAGCCCGGTGGCGGGAGACGCGGACATTTTGCTCATGCCGGACATGACGGCGGGCAATTTAGTGGCAAAAACATTTATGTGCGCCGCCAAAGCAATGATGGCGGGGCTTGTTGTGGGGGCGAAGGTTCCCATTGTCCTTGTGTCACGGGGCGCTGCCGCAGAGGAAAAATACTGGTCCCTGGTCTTTGCGGCATCGCTCGCCCAATAAGGATGCGTGTATGGCTTATACTATTTTAGTCATCAACCCCGGTTCAACATCCACAAAGATCGCGGTTTATGAAGATGAAAAACAGCTTTACCTCAAGAACATCGAGCATAAAGCGGACGAACTCGCACGGTTCGACGATATTCTGGATCAGGAGGAATACCGCTCGGAACTAATCCGCGGGACGGTAAAAGAATGGAACGTTAATCTTGCCGGTCTTTCCGCCGTGATGGGGCGGGGCAATCTGCTGCCTCACATGAAAGGCGGGGGCTATCTCGTGGAAGAAAACATGCTTGAGGCGCTGCGGGCGGGAAAGGCCTCGCCCCACGCGTCCAATTTGGGCGCGCTGCTGGCGCACAGCATAGCCGGGTCCCTGGGCATTCCTTCTTACATTTACGACAGCGTGACCGCTGATGAATTCACCGAGCTTGCCAAGATTACCGGCATGCCCGGAGTACGGCGCGAAAGCATGTGCCACGTGCTCAACTCAAAAGCGGCGTCCCGCAAAGTGGCGGAATCGCGGGGGAAAAAATACGAGGACATGGACTTTATTGTGGCCCACCTGGGGGGCGGCATTACCATCAGCGTTCACCACCGCGGCAAAATTGTGGACGCCATCCGCGACGACGCGGGGCCTTTTTCGCCCGAACGGGCCGGGAGCGTTCCGCTGCTCTATGTGATCGACATGTGCTACTCGGGCAGGCATACCAGGAAAGAGATGATTAAATACATCCGGGGAAACGGGGGGCTTAAATCCTACCTGGGCACATCCGACTGCCGTGAGATAGAAAAAATGATCGATGCGGGAAACGCCGAGGCAAAAATGCTGTATGAGGCCCAGGCGTATCAGATTGCCAAGGGAATAGGCGAAATGGCGCCGGTGCTGAACGGCCGCTTTGACAATATCATCCTTACCGGCGGCATGGTATACTCCGCGTATATGACCAAAATGGTGACGGAGCGGGTTTCCTTTATCGCTCCCGTAGTGGCCGTGCCCGGTGAGAATGAAATGGAAGCGCTGGCTCTGGGCGCAATCCGTTTGTTGAACGGAGAGCGGTATCATATTTATGGAGATGAAACCGCGTGAAGCGGCGCTTCCTGTTTGATTATATTGTGCGGTCATGCGGCCGTGCGGAGGAGAGCTTATGATAGCAAAAAAAATGGAGGCCTATGTAAGCGGCAGTTCCCTCATCCGCGCCATGTTTGAGGAAAGCAAAAAAATGGCGCTGCGGTTTGGCGCGGAAAATGTCTTTGATTTCAGCCTGGGCAACCCTTTTTTCCCGCCGCCGCCGGAAGTAAAAGCGGCTATCGAAAAATGGCTGGCGCAGCCGGATCAGGTGTATGTGCATGGATATATGAACAATTCAGGCTATCCTGAAGTACGGGAAAAAATCGCGGCTTCGCTTAATCGCCGGTTTCAGACATCCTTTACCCGGGACAATCTTGTTATGACCGTGGGCGCGGCGGGCGGTTTGAATACAATTCTCAGGGTGCTGGTTAATCCGGGAGAAGAAATTGTCGCATTTGCCCCCTATTTCGGCGAATACAACAACTACGCCGCCAACGTGGACGCACAGATGGTGATTATCCCGCCCGCGCCTCCGGCCTTTGAGCCGAATCTGGACGCGTTTGAAGGACTGCTTACGGCGCGGACAAAAGCGGTTATCATCAATTCCCCCAATAATCCCACCGGGGTTGTGTATGGCGAAGACACGCTGAGGAAACTGGCGGATATACTCAGGGCAAAGCAGCGGGAATTCGGCGCCGACATCTATCTGATTTCGGACGAGCCCTACCGGGAACTGGTTTACACCGGTAAAAAAGTTCCCTTTGTGACCAATTACTATGAAAACGCCATCGTCGGTTATTCGTACAGTAAATCCCTGTCTTTGGCCGGGGAGCGGATCGGTTATTTGGCCGTGCCCGCCGCCGCCTCGGACAGCGGGCGCATAGTGGCCGCGGCCAATGTGATGACCAGGACGCTGGGCTTTGTGAACGCGCCGTCCCTGATGCAGCTGGTAATCGCCGAATGTGTGGATCTGAGCGTGGATATCTCAAATTACCGGAAGAACCGGGACACCCTGTTCCAGGGCCTTACGGGCATCGGCTACCAGTGTGTGGAACCTGAAGGCGCTTTTTATCTCTTTGTCGAATCACCGGTGGCGGACGATCTGGCTTTTTGTAACAAGGCAAAGGAATTTCAACTGGCCATTGTCCCCGGCAGGGTATTTGGCTGCGAGGGGTATTTCCGCCTGGCCTATTGTACGTCCCATGACAAAATCGTCCGTTCGCTGTCTATGTTTCAGGCATTATGGGACAGTTGTCCTTGAGCATACATGCCCTGCGGAAAGCGGGGCAAGAATCAATGGAGAAGGAGTTAAATTATGGAAAACAATCAGACAAGGGAGAAGCTGGGGTCCCGTTTGGGATTCATCCTGCTGTCGGCGGGCTGCGCCATCGGGCTGGGAAATGTGTGGCGCTTTCCGTATGTGACGGGTGTCTATGGCGGGGCGACATTCGTGCTCATTTATATCGTTTCTCTGATTATTTTTGGCATTCCGATTATGACCATGGAATTCGGCGTAGGGCGCGGGAGTCAGCAGAGCGCCGCCAGGTCCTTCCATGTGCTGGAATCCAAGGGAACAAAATGGCACATTTTCAGTTGGTTTGCCATGGCGGGCAACTATCTGTTGATGATGTTTTACACCACTATCACCGGATGGATTCTGTCGTACCTCATTAAAACAGCGAAAGGCGATTTTATGGGGGTAACGCCCGAAGGAGTCGGAGAACAGTTCGGCGCGATGGTCTCAAGTCCGGGAACGAATGTGATTTTTATGCTCATTGTCTGTCTTATCGGAATGGCGGTATGCCTGGGCGGCGTACAAAAAGGCGTGGAGCGGATCACCAAAATCATGATGCTGGCGCTCCTTGGAATAATGGCGCTGTTGGCTATCCGTTCTATTACGCTTCCCGGCGCGGCCAAAGGACTGGAATTCTATCTGAAGCCGAGTATGGAGGGTATCAGGCAGCACGGACTGTGGACGGTAATCTACAACGCGATGAGCCAGTCGTTCTTCACGTTAAGTCTGGGCGTCGGCTCCATGGCGATTTTCGGTTCCTATATTAAAAAAGACCGGAGGCTCTTTGGGGAAGCGATCAATGTGACCATTCTGGATACTTTTGTGGCGATTACCGCGGGCCTTATCATTTTCCCCGCCTGCGCGGCTTACGGCGTAGACGCCGGCGCCGGCCCCACCCTCCTCTTTATCACCCTTCCCAATATTTTCGCGGGGATGCCGGGCGGCCAGATATGGGGGACACTGTTCTTTATCTTCATGCTCTTTGCGGCCATGTCCACGGTGGTGGCGGTATTTGAAAACATTGTCGCCTTCGGCATGGATCTGGGCGGCTGGAGCCGGAAAAAATCGGTTTTGATCAATGTTATCGCCCTGCCGCTGTTGTCGCTTCCCTGCGCCCTGGGCTTTAACGTCTGGTCGGGATTCGAACCCTTTGGACCGGGCAGCGGCGTCCTGGACCTGGAAGACTTCATCCTTTCCAATAACCTCTTGCCTCTGGGCAGTATGGTGTATCTTTTCTTCTCTTTGTACAAAAAAGGCTGGGGCTGGGACAGCTTTGTGGCGGAAGTCAACAGCGGCGAGGGACTCAAGTTTCCGGTCAAATTTAAGGTCTATTTCAAGTACATCCTTCCCCTCATCGTTTTGTCGGTTTTCATCATGGGGTATATCCAGTTTTTCGGAAACTAGAGCCGCTTTCAAAACCCGGTTGGGTTTAATGCGGCCCTGTGGTTTTTCAGGCAAAAACCTTGCCAAACCACGGTTTTAACCGGAGGCTCTTTCAAAACTGAAGCGTTGAAAGAGCCTCAGTACGCAAGAGGAGATTTTCATGGAAGCTGCTTATAGTCCCTATGAAAACATGCTGCAGGTTCTGGAATTGGCGGCTCACAAGCTGGGGCTTGATCCGGATGAATACGAGAACATCAAGTATCCAGAGCGGGAACTCAAGGTTTCCATACCTGTCAGAATGGACAACGGGAGAAAAAAAATTTTCGAGGGGTACCGGGTGCAGCACTCAAGCTGTAGGGGCCCCTGCAAGGGCGGTATTCGCTATCACCCGGAAGTGGATATTGACGAAGTCAAGGCCCTTGCCGCCTGGATGACTTTTAAGTGCGCGGTGGTAAACATCCCTTACGGGGGCGCGAAGGGCGCGGTCAAGGTAGACCCTTCAAAGCTTTCCAAATCGGAGCTGGAACGGCTGACCCGCCGTTTTACCGCGGCGATAATTCCGATTATCGGCCCGGAAAAAGACATTCCCGCGCCGGACGTGAATACCAACGCGGAAGTGATGGCCTGGATTATGGACACCTACAGTATGCTGCACGGGTATGCCATTCCCGGCGTGGTAACCGGCAAGCCGCTGGATATCGGCGGTTCTCTGGGACGCCCCGAAGCCACCGGCAGGGGGGTGAGCATTATCACCCAGGAAATGCTGAAATACCTGGGGATGCCGGAAAAGGGCGTTCGTATCGCCATTCAGGGCATGGGCAATGTGGGGGGCGTAAGCGCGAAACTGCTCCATGAACTGGGACACAAAATTGTGGCGGTAAGCGATGTATCAGGCGGCATATACAAGGGCGACGGCCTGGATATTCCCGCTGTACGGGAGTATATAGCCCGGAACGGAACTCTTGCAGGCTACGCCCCAGGCATCGGCAGGAAAATCACCAACGATGAGCTTATCGAATGTGATTGTGAGGTGTTGATTCCCTGCGCTTTGCAAAACCAGATTACCGAGGCCAACGCGGAAGCGGTACGCGCCAGGCTTATCATTGAAGGCGCCAACGGCCCTACCGCTGTGGAAGCGGACGAAATCCTGAACAAGAAGGGCGTCATCATCTCGCCGGATATCCTCTCTAATGCGGGGGGCGTAGTGGTATCTTACTTTGAGTGGGTGCAGAACATCCAGGAACTTACCTGGGATGAAGACCAGATAAACGCGACACTGAAAAAGATCATGGTCAGCAGTTTCGCTCAGGTGCTGGACATCGTACAGAAAAGCAATGTGACTTTCCGGATTGCCGCGTACATGCTTGCTGTTTCCAAGCTGGTTAAGGCGCAGAATACACGGGGCCTGTTCCCGTAAGATTGGCGGGACTTCGCCGGGGGCCGCGGCCCTCCGGCGGGGTCTCGTTCCTGGTTACCATGAGTTCGATAGAAAAATGGGGCCGCGGATGAACGTGAATTATCGCTGATTTTCAGCTATAATTCGTATCCATTTGCGTCAATTCGCGGCCTCTTTTTTCCTTTGTCGACTCACGTTGGTTATCAATACCACCATTTTTTCGAGGAGGATAAAATGAAAGCGGACAATTTTTATGGAAGAGAGCGGGAATCCTATGCGGAACCCTACAAGATCAAGATGGTGGAAGCCATTGAGTTGAAGAGCCGGGAGTACCGGGAAAAGGCCGTTACGGAAGCCGGGCTGAATGTGTTTAATCTTAAGGCGGAGGATGTGTACATCGACCTTCTGACGGACAGCGGTACCGGCGCCATGAGTAACCGGCAGTGGTCGGCCCTGCTCCTTGGGGATGAAAGCTACGCGGGCGCGAAGAGTTTTTTCAAAATCAGGGACGCGATACGGGACATCTTCGGCTACAATTACCTTGTACTGGCCCACCAGGGACGCGCCGCGGAAAACATTCTCATGGGAACACTGGTAAAACCGGGACAGCGGGTATTGAACAACATGCACTTCGACACAACCGAAGGGCATGTACGAATGCGCGACGCTTCTCCACTGAACCTGATCCGCTCCGAGGGGCTTGACACGGGCCTGGAAGCGCCCTTCAAGGGCGATATGGACCTGGAAAAACTTGAAGCGGAACTGAAAAAAGGCGCGAAAGACGGGAGCGTCCCCTTTGTCATGATGACCGTCACCTGCAACAGTAACGGCGGCCAGCCTGTATCAATGGCGAACATCCGGGCCGCTTCGGAAATCACCCATTCATTCGGCCTTCCCTTCTTCTTTGACGCGGCGCGCTTCGCGGAAAACTGCTGGTTTATCAAGCAGCGCGAGCAAGGCTATGCGGACAAATCCATCAAAGAGATCGCCAGGGAGATGTTCTCTTACGGGGACGGCGCCACGATGAGCGCAAAGAAAGACGCCATCATCAATATCGGCGGTTTTGTCGCCGTCAGGGACGACGAGAACCTGTATAACCTGTGTTCCCAGCGGCAGATTCAATATGAGGGCTTTAAGACCTACGGCGGACTTGCGGGCAGAGACATGGAAGCAATGGCGGCGGGACTGTACGAAGGACTGGATGGAGACTATCTTGAGGATCGGATCGGTCAGGTGCGGTATCTGGGCGACCGCCTGAAAGCGCTCGGCGTCCCCTTGCAGGTTCCTTTCGGCGGGCACGGAGTTTTTATCGACGCGAAGAAATTGCTTCCCCATATTGAGCAGCGGTTTTTCCCCGCCCAGGCGCTGACGGTCGAACTGTACAAGGAAGGCGGCGTCCGCGGGGTGGAACTGGGGACCTGCTCTTTTGGGCACACGGACCCCGTCACAGGGGAAGAATACTTCCCTGAACTGGAGCTTATGCGCCTGGCCATTCCGCGCCGGGTCTACACGGATCGCCACATGGACATGGTTGCCGCCGCGATGGGCCGTATCATGGACCGCAAGGAAAAGATTCGCGGATTGAGACTCGTCTACGCCCCCGTCATCATGCGGCATTTTACCGCGCACTTTGAGTGGATATGATATTTTTGCTCCTCTAATGTGCTGTCCAAGACATTAGACGACATTATAGGCTTGCCTCGCTTTGGCAATCGAGGCAAGGATTTTATCAGCCGGTTTAGTCCATGAGAAGGTCCGTCCTGACCGGTTGGAATTAACTGTTTTACCGATTCCCTGCTCTCCCGCCGTATCCTGTTATTCGGTAGTTCGCCAAACCACCGTTCGACCATAGTAAACCTCGATGAATGGGTCGGTATAAAACGCAAAACAAAGCGTTCGGCCCTTCCCGCAAGATACTTTTTGTTTCTTCCGCCTTATGCGCGGAGTAATTAGCAACGATGATGTGCAACTCCTTCTCTTGTTCGCATTCGTTGCCCCGTTTTTTGTAACGCCCCGCAAGCGTCAGGATGGACTTTTACCGAACGTGAATCCAGGGAGACTACCGTTATCCGATTGTTCGTCAGATGTTCTTCCTGGAGCGCCTGAAAAATCCGTTCCAGGACACCGTTTTTGGCCCAGCGGTTGATTCTGACATAGATAGTATGCCACGGGCCGAAAGAGGGGGGAAGAGACCGCCATTTGCAGCCGTTTTCACAGATATAGATGACGGCATCGAGAAAGATGCTATTATGGACTTTTACATTTCCCCGCTGTTTCGGAAAGAGGCGAATAATCCTGTCGCGTTGTTCTCGCGTTATTTTCATAGG
>JAISYA010000185.1 GCA_031270205.1 Treponema sp. | reverse complement strand
AAAAACGCAGTTTTGCAAGGCTTTAGCCTGAAAAACTGCAAGAGCCTGGTCCAAAACCGTGCCCCCGGCTATGCCGGGAACGTGAGCGCACAGTCAATTAGTTTTGGAACAGGCTCAGTAATTAATTTTTTTTCGGAGGTATGATTGTGGAAACTTTTAACACTGTAGTGAATAGTGTCCTGTTGAACCTTGGCGGATCACTCCTCATTACAATCGTCCTGTTCATTCTGGGCCTGTGCTTTGGGGCAGGATTCAAAAAGAGTTTTCGGGGCGGTTTGTACGCGGGCTTCGGTTTAACCTGTTTAAACATGATGACCGGCTTCCTTACCACCGCGATGGGACCCACCGTTCAGGGTTTGTCGGAAATGCTCGGACGCACATCGCAGATCCAGGACGTCGGCTGGGGCGTGGCCGGACTCGCCTTCTCGTGGCCGGGGGCGGCTTTTACAATTATCGCTGTTATGGTGGTAAACGTCATCCTGATTCTTATCAAGGCCGCCAAGACCATGTGGACCGATATCTGGAGCTTCTGGCACGGCCAGGTAGTTGGCTGCTTTGTGTGGGCCATGACCGGCAACCTGTTCCTGGGAATCCTCGCGGCGACCATATTCCTGACTATCGGTACCTTTCTCGGCGACGCTACATGCAAGGAATACCAGGAATACAACAAGATGCCCGGTATTTCCATTTCCTGCTGTTATGCGGTGTTCGGCCTCATCGCGAAGCCTTTTAACTGGATTTTCGACCGAATTCCCGGCTTCAACAAAATCGACGTTTCCCCCGATACGATCCGGGACAAAGTCGGCGTATTCGGCGATCAGGGCGTCATGGGCGCCATCATCGGCTTTATCATCGGCGTGGTTGTCTGGATCGGCGGCAAAGGTTCGATTTTCGCGGCCCTTAACCTGGCCGTTAACGTTGGCGTTTTCATGGTCTTTCTTCCCAAGGCCATCGGCGTACTCTGCGAAGGAGTCATCCCAATAGCCAACGCGGTTGTTAACCTGGTACACGAAAAATTCAGCGGCAAGCGCGATATCTGGGTAGCTATTGACTGCGGCGCCCTTATGGGCAGTCCGGCGGTTCTGGCAAGCGCCGTTATCCTCTATCCTCTGGTTGTTCTTATCAGCGTGTTCCTGCCGGGTAATATGCTTCTGCCCATCGCGAGCCTCGCGGTAATTCCCGCGCAATGCGGCGCCGTAGCGCCCTTCTTCAAGGGCAATATCCTGCGCATGGTGGTTTTTGTCCTGATCCTCAACATTCCGCTTCTGTATCTGGCGTCTTCCATGGCGCCTGTGCAAACAGCGGCAATGGCGGCAATGCAAATGGGCGATCCCAACGTATTGAATTCCTCCCTGGACATGGGCGGCGACCCGCTTGGTTTTGTCATTGTCAACGCGTTTAAGCTGCTCACCGGAAAATAGGCCGGGGGTTTTATGACTGTTTGCGGATTCGTGTCTTTTGCGCGGCGCGGAAAGGCTGAATAATGCTGACTGTACTGGAGGAAAACGTTTTAATAAATGTTGAGGCGGACAGCAGCGGGGAGGTAATCCGTCTTTTGACGGACCTCCTCGTAAACAGCGGCTATGTAAAGGGCGAATACGCCGATGTTGTCATATCGCGGGAGGAGCAATATCCGACCGGGATCCCCACCGCGGGCCTTTCAGTAGCGATACCCCACGCTTTTGCGGACGACTGCGTTTTGGAACCGTCCGTGGGTGTCGCTACCCTGGCCCGTCCGGTTATATTCAAAAATATGTTCGACCCGGATGAGGAACTGGGGGCCGCTATGGTGTTCCTTATTGCCCTGTCAAGCAAGGACAAAAACGAGCAGGCTGAAAACCTGGGAAGGGTAATGAGTATATTTTCCGACGGCGATCTGCTCTCCGGTTTATATGCCGCCAAAAGCGGGCATGAATTTGTGAAGATAATGGGCAATCGCCTGGAAGCAGCCCCATGAAGGATCCTGCAAAGACCAAACAAGTGCTTGTGGCGGGCGGTACGTGCGGCATAACAATGATAGCCGCGGCCCGGAAGATCGAAGACGCCTGCCTGGAGCGCAAGATACGGGTAAATATCAAAGTGGTGAACCTCTGGGAATCCCAATATACGGGAGAGGGATATGACTTAATCGTAGAGATGTTTGAATTTTTTAAGGATCAAAAATGCCCTGTTATAAGCGGACGGCCTTTTGTCTCACATCAGGGCGAAACAGAACTGGTTAACGAGATAGTGGATATGTTACAATAAACGAATCAACCACAAAGGATGGGAAGAGCGTATGTTTTTCAGGCAGGAATTCAGTTGCGTGTATGTTACCGATATGGCGCGGTCCCTGGCTTTTTATGAAGAAGCCCTGGGCCTGAAGACGCTGCGGCGCAAGGATGCGGCGGACCGGGAAATCGCCTTTATCGGCAACGGGGAATCCGCCCAGCAGGTGGAAATAGTCCACATGAACGGCAGGACCGAAGCCTATGACCATGGGGAAAACTCCGTCTATTTTGCCTTCCGCACCGATGAGTTTGAGGCCGCCAGGGCAAAACACGTTGAAATGGGCTGCTTTGATCATGACTTAAGGGATTTCGGGGTGTACTTTATCAAGGACCCCGATGGCTACCTCGTGGAGATCATGCCGGTCCGGAAATAGCCGGTTTGCGCAAACGCGCTGGAGAAAACCCTGCACAAAAGGATTTACGCCGATCATGCGGCCACTACGCCTCTTGACCCGCAGGCGCTTGACGCGATGCTCCCTTTCCTGGGCGGGCAATTTTACAATCCGTCCGCGCTGTATCCCGAAGCGGCGGAGGTGCGGGCGGCGGTAGAAGCGGCCCGCTCGGAGGCGCTGGGTTTAATCGGCGGCGCGGGAAGGCTGGTCTTCACCGGCAGCGGCACGGAGGCCGCCAACCTCGCCCTGCGATCCGCGCTGCCGGCGTTTTGCGGAGAACCGGCGCGGATACTGGTTTCGGCGGCGGAACATCACGCGGTGCTGAACTGCGCCGATTCACTTGCCGCCGCGGGCGTTACCGTTGAACGCCTGCCGGTTGACCGCCACGGAGCGGTTTCGCCCGACACCTTACGCGCGCGCATGGGGCCGGGGGTGGTCCTGGTCTCCGTAATGTCCGTCAACAACGAGACCGGCGCGGTTAACGACACGGCCGCGCTCTGCCGGATCGCCCGGCGCGGCGGCGCGAAGTTCCACACCGACGCGGTGCAGGCGCTGGGCGTGCTGCCGCTGTGCGCGGAGGCCCTGGGGGCGGATTATATCAGCGTATCGGCGCACAAAATCTACGGACCCAAGGGCGTGGGCGCGCTGTACGCCGCCCCCGGCGCGCCGATCTTCCCGATAATCAGGGGCGGAAAACAGGAGGGCGGCGCGAGGGCCGGTACGGAAAACACCGCGGCTATAGCCGGCTTTGGCCGCGCCGCGGCCCTGCTGCGTGAACGCCTTCCGGAAGACGCGGCGCATCTGGGCCGCCTGAAAGCGATTTTCCTTGACGGCATAGCGGCCATACCGGACCTGATCGTCAACTCCCCGCCCAATGGCGCGCCGCACATCATCAGCGTGAGCGCCGCGGGGGTCGAGGCGGAAGGCTGCCTGCTGCGCCTCAGCATGGCCGGCGTGCTCGCCTCAATGGGGGCCGCGTGTAACGCCGCCTCAATAGAACCTTCGCACGTGATAGAAGCCATAGGCGTCCCCGAAGCGTACAAGCGCGGCACGATGCGCTTCTCCTTTGGCCGGGACAACACCGGGGAAGACGCCGCCCGGGCCGCGCGAGAGCTGGCTTTGGCGGTGGCGCAGTCTCGATAAGGTAAAGAAGCGGAACTCCGTGTTTTCCGCGTGGTCCGTGGTTATTTTGCCTTACTTCATTTTACTCCCCCGCGTCGGCCCAGCCGCGGCTTCTGCCGACGGCCTTGTGCCAGCCGGCGATGAGGGTTTCCCGCCGCCGCGCGTCCATGGCCGGCTTGAACACCGCGTCCCGCTTCCAGCGGAAGCGCACTTCGTCCATATCTTTCCAGAAACCCACGGCGATGCCGGCAAGGCACGCCGCGCCCAGGGCGGTGGTTTCCCGTACCACGGGCCGTACAATGTCGCCGCCGGTTATGTCGGCCTGAAACTGCATGAGAAACGAGTCCCTGCTCGCGCCGCCGTCCACCCGCAGTTCCGCCATTTTGACACCGGTGTCCTTTTCCATGGCCCGCACCAGGTCCATCACCTGATAGGCGATGGACTCTTCGGCGGCCCTGATGATGTGGCAGCGTTTCGTACCTCTGGTGATGCCCACAATGCAGCCGCGGGCGTACATGTCCCAATAGGGCGCGCCCAGACCCGTGAAGGCCGGTACCAGGTACACCCCGCCGGTATCGTCCGCCTTGTTCGCGTAATATTCGCTGTCGGCGCTTTCGGTGAAAAAACGCATCTCGTCGCGCAGCCACTGGATTACCGCGCCGCCCACAAAGACCGAGCCTTCAAGCGCGTACTGTACCGGGCCGCCGAGGCCCGCGGCGATAGTGGTCAAAAGGCCGTTTTTGCTTTCCGCGGCCTCGGTCCCGGTATTCATCAGCAGAAAACACCCGGTGCCGTAAGTGCTCTTGGCCTCGCCCTTGCGGAAACAGCACTGGCCGAAAAGCGCGGCCTGCTGGTCGCCGGCGTCGCCCGCTATGGGAATTGCCGCGCCCTGTATCTCCGCCGTGGCGTACACCGCGCTTGAAGGCCGTACCGCAGGCAGCATGGCCCTCGGAATATCCAGCGCCGCAAGGAGCCGCTCGTCCCAGTCAAGTCTGTGAATGTCGAAGATCATCGTGCGGCTGGCGTTGGTGTAATCGATCACGTGGGCCGCGCCGCCCGACAGTTTCCATATCAGCCAGGTATCCACCGTGCCGAAGAGTACCTCCCCGTTTCGCGCCCGCTCCCGCGCGCCTTCAACATGGTCCAGTATCCACTTGATCTTCGTGCCGGAAAAATAGGCGTCGGGTACCAGGCCCGTGGTTTTTTTGATATAACCGGAAAGCCCCTGCTCCACGAGGGTATCCACAATGGCCGAGGTGCGCCGGCACTGCCACACGATGGCGTTGTACAGCGGCTGCCCGGTATTCCGGTCCCAAAGCACCGTCGTTTCCCGCTGGTTAGTGATACCGATGGCCGCGATGTCCGCCGCGCGGATATCGCACCGGGCGATAAGCTCCATCATCACCGAGTACTGGGAAGCATAAATCTCCATGGGATCATGCTCGACCCAGCCCTCCCGTGGATAGATCTGGGTGAACTCCTTCTGCTCCACCGCCGCTATGTTCTGCTCCCGGTCAAACAGGATTGCCCGCGAGCTTGTGGTCCCCTGATCCAGGGCCAGCACGTATTTAGCCATAATGTCTCCTCAATCGCTTGGTTTGCCAAACAGTATACCACCATTTACCGGCCGGCGGGGCAAAAGCTTTTACTTTTTACGCGCGCTAACCGGGTTGACCCGCCGGCGTATCGTTCTTCAAGTTATGGACAAAAATCAGCCTTTTCTCCCCACGGCGATGAGTTTTGCCGCGCGCTGATCGTAGGGGCTTTCGTCCCAGTCGCCGTAGAGTTCAACGGCGTCAAAACCTGCCTCTTGCATGAGGGCGCGGAGTTCGGAGGCGGCGTACAGCCGCTGGCTGAACGTTTTTTCGATTCTTCTGCCGTCTTTGATCAGAATCCAGCGGTTTTTAAGCATGGTCCAGGAATCTTCCGGCTCATATTCGGTCAGCACGGTCCAGCCGGCGCGCTCAAACCATTCGGCTTCCACAAAGTCCCGCACGGCGATTTCCTTGCCCAGTGTCTCGATCATAAAAACGCCGCCGGCCTTGAGGGATTGGCGCACATTGCGCAGCAGCAGCCGGTCGTCGCCGGGGTCGGTGAAGTAACCGAAGGATATGTAGAGGTTGACCGCCAGGTCGAAATAAGCGGGCCGGACAAAGTTCCGGACGTCGGCGTTGACATATTCGATGTCGAGGTTTTCATAGGCGGCCTCTTCACGGGCGGTCTTGAGGTAGCTTTCGGTGATGTCCGCCCCGGTAACGGCAAAGCCCCGGCGGGCCAGTTCCGCGCTGATCCTGCCAAAACCGCAGCAGAGGTCAAGCAGGCGCGGGACGGCGGGCGGCCTTGAGCCGTACAGATCAAGCCGGGCCAGGCGCGTGATTCCGTCGGCCACTTCCGGCACTTCCCCCCAATGGGCGTCGTCAAACATGATCGGCGCGTATTGTTCCCAAAAAGCGGAATCATTGAACCATTCAAACTGATTCTGCGTCATGATTGTAGTATACTGTAAGTATGAAAAAAAACACATTATACCAAATCGCCGCGGCGCCTTTGCTTGCGCTGGCAGTATCCGCCGCGGCCTGCGGAAACCTCGCCCCGGCGCAAACCGGGGCCGGTCAACCGAACAGCGCGGAAGCGGCCCTGCCCGAAGGCTACGCGCTGCGGCGTTTCACCAGGTCCATTCACCTCGCCGAAAAGCGGACAGGGAGTCCCCGGCTGAATATGGACCTCACGTTTCTTGAGATAAAAAAACCGGAACGTAAAGCGAAATTCCTCAGGGAGCTTCTGTATTCGGGAAACAGCGCCGGGCAGTATCAAAACGCGCTGGCCGGAGAATACCGGGACATGTACCGGCAAAACCCGCCGCGGACAATTCCCGGCGATTCCTCCCTTGTGGACTGGGAATACCGGGAAAACCTGAATATCCACGGCCTGGGTGAGCATGGAGTGACGCTCGGAAGGGAAAAGGATGTCTATACGGGCGGCGCCCACGGCATGCGGACCAAAATCTACTATGTCGTTGACGGGGAAGCATTAACAGTTTTGAAGCTGCCGGATTTTTTCCGCGATCCGCAAGGGGCGGAACTGCGCGCCTTCGTTATGGAAGAACTTCGCCGCTACAGCGGGCTTGCGGAAGGCCAACCGCTCTCGGAAGGGATCTTTTTCGAGAACGAGCCTGAAATGAGTTCCAATTTCTTTATCACTGAAAACGGTCTGGGTCTGCACTGGGACCCCTACGATATTGCCCCCTATTCGGAAGGCTCTATCGAAATAACCCTCCCCTGGAGGACCATCCGCCCCCTGCTCAAACAGGAGGCTATTGAACGCCTGACAAAATTCGGGATTTACCTGTTTGTATCTTAGGCTTCGGCAATTTAAGCGCGGATTACCAAACGCGGCTTCTATTAGCTCCGGTCACTTAACATAACTTCCCAGCTCCGGTTATGCTTTTTCTCCCCTTCCGGAGAGAAAAAGCAGCCGGGGAACTGGCTCATGGCCCGGTGGTGGGCTACGCACTCACAGCACTTTCCGTGCCGGGAACAGGAAGCGGTACAGGAACAAGCGACTGATTTGTTAAATTCACAGGCCATATTTTCCTCCAAACGGCGAATATACCCCGATTGTACCATTACTGAAAAAATCCGGCAAGGAGATTGGACTTGTTTGCGGGAATTCCGGTTTCAAGCACGGATTTTTGGCCTGCCCGAAGCTAAGGCCTTCCCCGCCGGCGCTCAGGCTCTCCCGCGCAAAAAGGCCAGTATGTCCGCGCCCGATGGAGGGCAGCCGGGGCAGGAGGCCCTGAAGCCGGCGGTACATTGTCCCACACCGAGGCTCCCCGGTTTTTGCCGGAAGCCCTGGCCGACGCAGATTTTTTCCCTGAGCCGCTTAAGCTCGTTCCCGCTCATGCGGGACAGGGCGAACACCAGCGCCGCGTAACAGGCGCTACAGGCCCTGTCCCCGGCGATATGGGCCGCAAGCCGCGCAACTTTACCGCCGGGCTTCGCGGAAGCCGCGTCCGGCCTGCCGCCGTTTAATTCCCGCACTTTGACGCCGCGCAGGTCGGCTCTTCCCACGCCGAGTTTTTCCGCGAGGCCGATGTAGGGAATGTCCGCGAGGGCATAGCCCATCTGGGCCGCGGCCCATGCGTCGCAGAGTACCGGGTCTCTGGCGGCAAAGATCCGTCCGGCGTAAACCGGGTTACCGCCTTCCTCAAAGTCAAGGTCGCCGCAGATTCCGTCAACCACGATGAAGTCATTGCGGACCGCCGTGTTGAGGCAGGCAATGGGTTTTGTCAGGCCCAGGCTGTGGAAGCGGCGCTTTTCCCGATCGGGGATGATTCCCTTGTTGTTCTTGAGCGCGCAGGTAAGCAGGGTCTGGCAATGGCCCTTCATCACCGGCAGGTTAATCATAAAATCCAGGGCCAGCGCGCTTTCGCAAATTTCGATTTGCATGCCCCCGCAGTCGCGGGACCTTGTGTTGTCGGACTTGGTGTCAATAAGATCGACACCGGTTTCGTTTGCGAGCTTCCGGTAGCCGCAGACGGTAAACGCCCTGTCGGTGGAATCCCCGGCCCAGGAGCCTTCGAGAATCACCAGATTGGTAAAGCCGTTTTTCTTGAGATAGGCGATAAGCCCCGCCGCGATTTCCGGGTGAGTGGTAGCCCCGCCGGAGGCCGGCCGGGAAACAACCAGATTGGGCTTTAAGCCGATCCGTTTGCCCCGGTCCCCGATAAGGCCGGCAAGATCCGCCTCTTCCGCCAGCCGGATCGCCATTGCCGCCATATCATCACCGTATATAACCAGAATTTCATTTTTCTCCATACCTGTTACCCTGCCCGTTATTGGTAATCATATTAACCGTTATTTCCATAACGCGGTGCCGCAATACCCTGGTCACGCGGATTTGCGAATTGCGCCATACAAACTGCTCGCCGGTACGGGGTATGCCGCCGAGGTTTTCCATAACCCAGTTTCCCACAGTGGTATTGGGAATATCGCCGCTTTCACCTCCGCTCCCGATACATTCAAACATATCCTTAAGATTCGCGCCGCCTGTCACGGTAAAACTTCCGTCCGGATTCTTTTTAACCGGTTCCACTATTTCGTCATGCTCGTCCCAGATTTCACCTACCAGTTCCTCAACAATATCTTCAATGGTAACAATCCCCAGAGTGCCGCCGAACTCGTCCACCAGCACCGCGAGATGGGTCTGCTTTTGCTGCAGGGTCCGCAGGAGTTTTGCAATTTTAATGGTCCTGGTAACAAAGACCACGGGTTTCACAATTTCCGCCGGAGTCTTTTTGCCTTTCATCACCTCGTGGTGAAAATCCTTGAGCAGCATGACCCCGATAATGGCATCGATATTATCCCGGTAAACCGGCAGGCGGGAAAAACCGGTCTCGGCGAACTTCCGGTCAATTTCTTCAGGCGTTTCATTTTCCGCAACCGCCGACACGTCTATCCTCGGGGTAAAAATTTCGCCGGCTGTCAAATCGTCAAATTCAATCGCCTGACGGATCATCTCCTCTTCCTGCCTGTTAATGCCCCCTTCCTGCCTGACCGCTTCCACAAAAGTCAACAGCTCGTCCTCGGTAACCGAGCGGTCCGCCTTGACGGGGAAGATCTTCACGATGAGTTTTCTCCATGCCCCGGCCAGGTAGTTAAGCGGGGTAAAAACGACGACAAAAAAACGCAGCAACGGCGCCGTCCTGAGCGCGATTGTTTCCGGCGATTCTTTTGCGAGGGTTTTGGGGGAAATCTCGCCGAACAGCAGCACCGCCAGGGTCATAACGACGGTGGCGACCGTCACCCCTTTTGCGCCGAAGAAGCCCACAAAAAGTACCGTCGCCAGCGCGGAGGAAGTGATGTTGACGATATTGTTCCCGATGAGCACCGAGGAGAGGAGCTTGTCATAGCTGTCCAGCAGTTTGAGGGCAAGGGCGGCCCGCCTGTTTTTCGCCGCCATGTTTTTCAGTTTGATCCGGCTGAGGGAAGAAAAAGCCATTTCACCGGCGGAAAAAAACGCGGAAAAACAGAGCAGCACCACAAGGGATACCGCAATGGCTATATAGTACGAGTCAGTATTATCCATCCTAACCAGGCGCCGATCAGAATCGAACTGATGCATAATGGTTTTGCAGACCACTCCCTTACCGCTTGGGTACGGCGCCAAAACAGAAACGCTTTTCAGAAGTTTCCATGGGAAGTATAG
>JAISYA010000181.1 GCA_031270205.1 Treponema sp. | reverse complement strand
GTTCCCCTGCGCCAGCTTGATCTTCCCATCGGCATAAAAAACAGCGACCGCTTTTTCGGGGCCCTGGCGGAAGCGGGCGGCGGGGAAATCCCCGAACCATTTATCAAACAGCGGGACCGGCTTGTCGATGCCTACATTGACGGCCACAAATACTGCAACGGCAGGCGGGCCATTCTCTACGGCGAGGAAGATTTTGTCGCGGCCCTGGCCTCCTTTCTGGGCGAGATCGGCGTAACCCCGGTCATTGCCGCCACCGGCGCGCCGGAGGTGAAGGCCCAGGCGGGGGACGCCGCGGGGAAAGCGGGGTTTCGGGAACGGATAAGCGCCGCCCTGCCCGGCGTTTCGCAGAACATTGAAATTCTGGAGGATGCGGATTTTGTGACGATGCTGGAAAAGGCCCGGCATCTTGACTGCGACCTCGTGATAGGGAACAGCAAGGGCCTCTACCTTTCCCGTGAACTGGGGATTCCCCTGGCCCGCTGCGGCTTCCCCATCCACGATCGGATCGGGGGCCAGCGGATCCTCCACCTGGGATACCGGGGAACCCTGAACCTCTTTGACCTTCTCTGCAACACCCTCATGCAGGCAACGCAAGACAAGGTTTCAAAAGGCTACACCTATATTTGAGGAAGGGTATGGATTTTACAAACCACCCCTGTTTTAACAGTGAGGTACGGCACACCGCGGGCAGGATACACCTCCCGGTGGCGAAGGGCTGCAACATCCAGTGCAACTTCTGCAACCGGAAATACGACTGCGTGAATGAAAACCGCCCCGGCGTATGCAGCGCCGTCCTCAGCCCGGCCCAGGCCGCGGCCTACCTGGATGCGGCGCTGGAAAAAATTCCCCATATCGCCGTGGTGGGAATCGCCGGGCCCGGAGACCCCTTCGCCAATCCCGATGAAACCCTCAAGACCCTGCGCCTGGTCCGGGAACGCTGCCCCGAAAAAATTCTCTGCCTCGCCACCAACGGCCTGGGCCTGCCGGATTACATCGATCAAATTGCGGAGATGAACATTTCCCATGTTACGATCACCGTCAACGCAATCGATCCGGGCATCGGGGCGAAGATTTACGCCTGGGTTCGCTTCGGCCCCAAAGTGTACCGGGGGCTGGACGGCGCGCGGCTCCTCCTGCAGCGGCAGACCGAATCGATCAAACTGCTGAAAGAAAAAAACATTACCGTAAAAATCAACACCGTGATCATCCCCGGCGTGAACGACAACCACGCGGCGGAGGTGGCGGCCTACACCGCCCGGCTGGGGGCGGACATACAGAACTGTATGCCCATGGTTCACACCGAAGGATCGGCCTTTGAACACATACCCCCGGACTCCATGGAAAATATCCGGGCCCAGCGGATTCTGGCGGGGAAACACATTCCCCAGATGTCCCACTGCGCCCGCTGCCGCGCCGATGCCGCGGGCTTTATCGGCAACGAAAATTCCGCCGAAACGCAAACGCTACTCGCCGAATCCGCCCTGGTCAAAGCGACGAAAGAAAAACCCTATGTGGCGGCGGTCTCCATGGAGGGGCTTTTTGTGAACCGCCATTTGGGGGACGCCCCCGGCGTCTGGATCTACGGCCTGGAAAACGGCGCGGCGATCCTCCGGGAACAGCGCCCCGCTCCGGCCCCCGGTTTGGGCGACGCCCGATGGGAAGCGCTGGCGGACACCCTTGCCGACTGCTGCGCCCTTTTGGTGAACCGCTGCGGCGAGAACCCGAAAAAAATTCTCGAGGAACGGGGCCTCCCGGTTGTCACCGCCGAAGGGCTCATCGCCGAAATCGCCCTTCCCATTATGGAAGGAAAAACAATTCCCAAAATCTTTTCCGTCTCCGCGGCCCCATACGGCGCGGGCGCTTCCTGCAACGGAAAAGGAATGGGATGCGGAAGTTAGGAGTCGAGAGTTGAAGAGTTAGGAATGAGCGGTTGAGTGTTGGGAGTGGAAGAACGCAAAGCGGGATGCTGAGCGGGGGAGATGAGATCAGCGCAAAACTTTCTTGCACTCCTAACTCCTTCCCCCTCACTCCTCACTACATATAAAGGAGAGGAAAAGATATGACAAAACCAAAACATCATGTGTTTGTCTGCGCGTCTTTCAGGATGAACGGGACGCCTCAGGGGGTATGCAGCAAGGGCGGCTCCGGCCAGCTTATGCAGTACCTGGAAGAAGAACTGGCCGACCGGGGACTTGGCGACGTGGCGGTCTCCGGCGCCGGCTGCCTCAAGGTCTGCGACCGGGGGCCCGCGCTGGTGGTATACCCGGAGAACTGGTGGTTCGGCGGCATTAATAGTGAGGAAGCCGTCGATGCGGTGATTGATTCAATCGAAAAGGGGTCGCCTCAGGCTGAATACAGCATCGGGTGATCTTTTGCCACGGGCGAATTTAAAAATAGTTCCACACTCCTCCTGGTTCCGGCGCGGTAGTTTACCGGGCCGGAACCTTTTTGTGCGCCCGGCATGGGCGGTACAGGAGACCCGGTACAGGAATTCAAAGTTTAACCACGAACCGCACGAACAGACACGAATTACAGAGAAATTGCCTCATTTGATAAACGTCAGTTTTCCCAAATCAATTTCGTGGGGCTTGCCTTCATCGGCGGCGTAGCCCACCGCCACGGCGAGGCCGTACTCATACCCTTCGGGGAAGCCGAGCTTTCCCTTCCAGTAAGACGCCGTATCGGGGTCGTTAAACACCACC
>JAISYA010000173.1 GCA_031270205.1 Treponema sp. | reverse complement strand
ACCGGTGCACCTCATCCGGAAAGGCGTAGCGAGCCACCGGAAGCGAGTCTTGCATGGGCTTTGGCGACAAAGTTTGTGAAGCGGCGGACCTGCGGTCCGAAGACAGCGGGTACAAAAGCTGCGGTATTGAACCTCGAAACACCTAATGCAGGAGGCTTTCACTGTTGACTGGGTGGGAGCGAAAGTGAACCGCGATAAGCGAGCGGGGAACCTCAAGAACCCGCTTGCGCGGGGGAGGGGGTCGGAGAGCGGGGCAGATGTACGGGAGGCCATACGCCGGCGTTTTGGGGACAGGGTGTTTTAGTAAATCATGTTACGCAGGTAACGCAGAGGGCCGGGTAGAACCGGGAAGCTGCCCCCACAGACCCGGATGCTTAGATCACCCTCCCGATCCTGCTTGGTTCATGACCATGAACAGGCTTAGTTCACGATCAGGAACAGGCTTAGTTCATGACCATGAACAGGCTTAGTTCATGACCATGAACAGGCTTAGTTCATGACCATGAACAGGCTTAGTTCACGACCATGAACAGGCTTGGTTCACGACCATGAACAGGCTTGGTTCACGACCAGGAACAGGCTTGGTTCATGACCAGGAACAGGCTTAGTTCACGATCAGGAACAGGCTTAGTTCACGACCATGAACAGGCTTGGTTCACGACCATGAACAGGCTTAGTTCATGACCATGAACAAGCCTCCCGCTCATTCATTGTTCTCTGCGCTTTGTTCATTATTCTTTGCTCTTTGCTCATTGTTCATTGTTCATTGTTTTCCCCTTGCCTTTTTCCGCTCAATCCTATATAGTAACATCATCCATGAATGCACATACACCAGGCGAGCGTATCGCCGAACTCCGCGAAACCTACTCTACCAGCAGGGAAGACCTTGCCGAACGGAGCGGCATTCCGGTCGAACTGATCGCGAAAATCGAGGATGAGGGGCATATTCCCGATCTTGCTCCCTTGATTAAAATAGCCCGGACCCTGGGCGTCCGGCTGGGCGCCCTTTTGGATGACCATAGGGAATTGGGGCCGGTAATTACCAGGACGGGAGAAGCCGCTTCCACGCCGCGCTTTGTAACCGGCCTGCCTGAAGGCGGAAGCGCGCCGGAGGCCGCGGAAAAGGGGCGGCATGGTTTGAGCTTCAAGGCGCTGGCCGCGGACAAAAGCGGGCGCCACATGGAGCCGTTCATCGTGGATATTGAACCCGACGCGGCGCAGGATAAATCCGCGCACGAGGGCGAGGAGTTTATCCATATCCTTTCGGGAAACCTGCTGCTGGAATACGGGACGGCCGCGCATACCCTTAACGCCGGGGACTCCGTGTACTACGATTCAATTGTGCCTCACCGGGTGCTGAGCGCTGACGCGAAGCCGGTGCGGATTCTCGCCGTTATTTATACGCCGGTCTAAAGGCTAACGTATGATTCGCCCGTCCCGTTAATCACCGGACTTCCAAGGAACAGTAACGTGGAATATATTGAGAAAACCCTGGGGCAGGTCTTGCGCGAAAAGACCGAAGCCCATCCGGATCATGATTTTCTGGTCTACGCCGACCGGGATTTGCATTTTACCTACGCCGAATTCGACAAGCGGGTGGACGACCTTGCAAAAGGTTTCCTCGCCATGGGGCTTAAAAAAGGCGACCATGTGGGGATATGGGCGACGAATGTGCCGGACTGGAATACGGTGCTTTTTGCCTGTGCCCGCCTGGGGATTGTGTTTATCACCGTCAACACCGGCTACAAAATCCACGAACTTGAATACCTGCTCAAACAATCGGACATGACGTGCCTGTGCATCATCGACGGCTGGCGTGATTCCGATTATATCGCCATGGTAAACGAACTGGTCCCGGAACTCAAAACCGCTCCCCGTGGACATCTTAGGGCGGAGAGATTCCCCTTCCTCAAATATGTGGTTTATGTGGGCCAGCAAAAACACCGGGGTATGTACAGCTTCAGCGAGCTGCTGCTTTTGGGACAGCATACGGATGGGGCGGAACTGCGGAAAATCGAAGCTGCCCTTGATACCAATGACGTGGTAAACATGCAGTACACCAGCGGAACCACCGGCTTTCCCAAGGGGGTCATGCTCAGTCACCGGAACATCCTCAACAACGGCCTGGGCATTGGCGACAACCAGCGTTTTAGCGAAAACGACATTGTGTGCCTGCCGGTGCCGCTGTTCCACTGTTTCGGCCTCGTGCTGGGGATGATGGCGATAATCACCCATGGCGCCACCGCCGCCATAGTGGAGTGGTTTGATCCGCTGCTCGTGCTTGCCACCATTCAAAAAGCCAAATGCACGGCGGTGTACGGCGTACCCACGATGTTCGTCGCCGAGTTGAACCACCCCATGTTCAAGATTTTCGATCTTTCAAGCCTCCGCACCGGCATTATGGCCGGCTCGCCCTGTCCCATTGAAGCCATGCGCCGCGTTATAGATTTGATGAACATGAAGGAAGTGACGATCTGTTACGGCCTTACCGAGTCCTCTCCGGTGATGACCCAGACCCGCTACGACGACAGCCTGGAAGCGAAAGTGGAAACCGTGGGCCGCGCCCTGCCCGGCGTCGAGGTGAGCATCCGCGATCCGGAAACCGGCGGGGAGTGTCCGGACGGTGTCCACGGCGAATTCTGCTGCCGGGGCTACAACACCATGAAAGGCTACTACAAGATGCCCGAAGCCACCGCCCAATGCATTGACCAGAACGGCTGGCTCCACTCAGGCGACCTCGGCGTCAGGGACGAAAACGGCTACTTCAGGGTGACGGGCCGCATAAAAGACATGATCATCCGGGGCGGCGAAAACGTATACCCCAAGGAAATAGAGGACTTTTTGTTCACCATGCCCGGCGTCAGGGACGTGCAGGTGGTGGGCGTGGCCAGCAGGAAATACGGCGAAGAAGTGGGGGCGTTTATTATCCTCCAGCCGGATGCGAAAATGAGCGAAGAAGATGTTCGGGACTTCTGCCGCGGGCAGATCAGCCGTTTCAAGATACCCAAGTACGTGTTTTTTGTTGATAATTTCCCGCTCACTTCCAGCGGAAAGATTCAGAAGTATCTGCTGCGGGAAATAGGCGCAAAGAAGGTTGAGGAACTGGGCATCGGGACTTGAGTGCCTTTACTCAATTGAGGCTGTTCCAAACCGTGCGCGTAAGCGCACAGTCAATTGGTTCTGGAACAGGCGCAATTGTTACATAAATTAATATAAGGCGGGTATGGTTTTTTGTTGAGAAAACGCAAGGACACGCTCCCCTGCGTGCGCTTGTCATTTTTTCCTTCTCCGTGTATAATCAACCTATGACTGACGGGGCTTTGATTGATACCCTTACGCTGCGCTCGGGCGATTTTGCCGCGCGCTGGAAGGTTTTGATCCGCAAATCGCCCCAGCTTAAGCATTACAACGCCCTGGATGACGGGGCTTTGATTGAGGCGGACAGGCCTTTGTACCCGCAGCTGGCCCACACTCTGGATCGGGGGCTGGACCGGTCGCTGATGGGGGGCTTTTTTGTCAAGCTGGGCAAAGAGCGGATGCTGGACGGTTTTCCCCTTTCCGAAGTGATTTACGCCTTGAATCTGGCTGAGAAAGTGGTGATTGAGTATCTGATGACTGAGTTCGCGCCGGAAAACACGATGCGGATGTATCAGTCCATGGGGGTACTTACCAGGGTGGCGGAGTTTTTTTTATTGGGCAGCTTCTATATGACCAAGGGCTTTCTAGAGAAAACCTATACCCGCATGAGTAGCAATGACCAGGTTTCCGAAGAATTGCTGAAGAAGTATTTTGCCGACGATTTCTTTTTCAAGAAAGAGTAAATACGCCCGGCGGCGGAATTTTTAACGGAGGAGCGATGAATCTGGGTGAGGAGATTGACAAGGCGCTGGACTTTGTTACGGTAATCAGCTTCCGCCTCTTTGGTCATACGTTCAATATTAACGAAACGCTTGTTATCTCCTGGGTAGTCATGCTGATTCTTGTTGCCGGTTCGCTGCTTTTGACCCGCCGGCTCAGGACCGTTCCGCGCAGGCCGCAGGCGCTCCTGGAAGCGGCGGTGGAGTTTCTCAATAATTTTTCCCGGCAGCAATTCGGCCGCAGGGCGAAGGTCTATGGGCCGTATATCGGCACGGTGTTTTTGTTTCTGCTGCTGGGCAATATTATTCCGGTGCTTTCGCCGGTAGGCGTTTCTTTCGGCGGGAAACGCTACGAGCCGCTCTTTACGATAAAGCCCCCGGCGCGGGACATTAACCTTACCGCGGCGCTGGCGGTCATTTCAATTCTGATGGTGCTGTTCGGCGGGCTGCGCTCCCGGGGCATTAAAGGGTGGGCGAAGAATCTGCTTGCCCCGATACCGATGATGCTGCCTTTTAATTTAATGGAATATATAATACGGCCGGTGAGTTTGTGCCTGCGTCTTTTCGGGAATATTCTGGGCGCTTTTATTATCATGCGGCTGGTGGAGGCGGTTGTTCCGCTCGCAATACCGCCTGTGCTGTCGCTGTATTTTGATTTTCTGGACGGGCTTATTCAGGCATTGGTGTTTGTTTTTCTAACCACCCTCTTTGTCGCCGAAGCGGTTGAAGCGGATGAGATAAAGTAGGATGTTTGGAAACTTCAGGACTGGTGAGAGAACCAACCGGGTTCCCTCGCCAGGTTCGGTAACGATTGAGACTGATAAGGAGTAACTATGAACGCATTAATTGGCGCGGGTATCGCGGTGCTGGCCGGCTTGGGCGCCGGTATCGGAATCGGCATTGCCGCGGGGAAAACCGCCGAGGCTATTTCACGGCAGCCAGAGGCTTCGGGAAAAATTCAGACGGTGTTTTTTCTGGGAGTCGCCCTGGCGGAATCAACGGCGATTTACGGATTTGTAATCGCCATTTTGATCTATCTCAAGGGCTAGCGCCATGGAAAGCGGCGGCCTGATCAATCCCAACCTGGCAACCTTTTTTTTCACCTTCGTTAATATCGGAATATTGTTTCTTATATTACGGGCGATTCTTTTTAAGCCGGTTACCAGGTTTATGGATGAACGGGCAAAAAAAATTCGGGATACGATTGATGAGACCGAGAAAGACAGGTCCCTGGCAAAGAAGCTGCTTGAACAGTACGAGGGTAAATTGAACAGGGCCGAAGCCGAAGCCGAATCGATCGTCAAAGCCGCAAGGGAAAACGCCGAAGCGGAGGCCGCGCGGATCATCGCCGCTGGAAAGGCCGCGGCGGAAGCGCTCGCGGACAACGCCCGCAGACAGCTTGAGGCCGAGCGGCAGGCGGCCCTGGTAAAGTTCAGAACCGAGGCCGCCGGCCTTGTGCTGGCCGCTTCCTCAAAGCTGGTCTCGCGGGATTTTAGCAGCGACGACAACAGGCATTACGCGGACATGATGCTTGAGGAACTCGCCGCTCACAAGGGAAACAATTGATGTTTCACGGGGACCGCTGGGCCGCGGCGTTTATCAGCACGCTGGGCGAAAACGCCGGCGCGGGGCTGGCCTGTCTCAAGGCGCTGGTCCCGCCGGTTAAGACCATACCCTGCGCGCTTTTTGGCCTCGGCGCAGCGCTTCAGCTTGAGCGGCTGCTGCGGGACGCGGCGGGCATCTCCCGCGCGGACGGCGGTCCGCCGGCGGACAAGCCGATGGAATACGCGATCCGCTTCATCAGCCTCCTTGTTGAAAAAGATCGTTTCAGATACATCGATCCGCTGCTGCGGAAAATCGAGAAGAAGCTGGATGACGCGAAAGGTATCCTGGAACTTACCGCCGAATCGGCGTTCCCCATGGACAGCGGCTTTCAGGAAAGCCTGCGGCGGAAAATAGAAGAGCGGACCGGGGCGGGGATTATAATGCACGTTAAAGTAGTTCCCGCTCTTTTGGGCGGATACCGGCTGCGTATCGGCGAGTTCAGCATTGACGCAAGCCTGAAAGGGCAGCTGGAAAAAATGGCGGACAACCTGGGGGCCATTTCATCCACGACTGCCGGGCGGACGGGCGGGCTGCGCTCCGCGGAGGGATTTTAATGGCGAATTATGATGACATTACCAGGGTCTTGCAGGAACGGATTGAACATTGGGAAGGCAGGGCCGTCTCCGGCAACTCCGGCTTTGTGATGCAGGTGGGCGATTCCGTAGCCACGGTGTACGGGCTTACCAACGCCATATACGGCGAACTGGTGGAATTCGCTTCCGGCGCGGCGGGGATTGTGCTTAACCTTGAAGAAGAAAACATAGGCTGCGTGCTCCTCTCCGGTGAATCGGGGGTGAAGGACGGCGAGGAAGTACGGGGCACCGGCAAAGTGGTGTCGGTTCCTTCGGGGCAATCGCTGTTCGGCCGGGTGGTTAATCCGCTGGGCGAGGCCATTGACGGCAAAGGCCCGATCAGCGCCGAAGCCTGGCTGCCGGTGGAAACCCCCGCCGCGCCGGTCATTGACCGGGGCAGCGTGGACACTCCCCTGCAGACCGGCTCCATTGCGGTAGACGCCATGATCCCAATCGGGCGGGGCCAGCGGGAATTGATCATCGGTGACCGGCAGACCGGTAAAACCGCCATTGCCATTGACGCGATACTCAACCAAAAGGGAAAAAACGTGTACTGCGTCTACTGCGCTATCGGGCAGAAGTCTTCTTCGGTTGCGGCGATTGTAAAAAATCTGGAAAAGCGCGGCGCTATGGATTATACCTTTGTGGTACTGGCCTCGGCTTCGGATTCGGCGGCCCTTCAATATCTTGCTCCCTACGCGGCGGTTGCCATGGCGGAACACTTCATGCACCAGGGCAGGGACGCGCTGGTGGTTTATGACGATCTTTCCAAACACGCCGTCGCCTACCGCACCATCAGCCTCCTGCTGCGCAGGCCGCCCGGACGCGAAGCCTTTCCCGGCGACGTATTTTACCTGCACTCGCGGCTGCTGGAACGCGCGGCGAAACTTTCCGAAGCCAGGGGCGGCGGCTCCATCACCGCTCTGCCCATCGTGGAGACTCAGGCCGGGGACATTTCTTCTTATATTCCGACCAACGTTATCTCAATTACCGATGGGCAGATATTCCTTGATTCGGAACTGTTCAATTCGGGCTTCCGTCCTGCCATTGACGTGGGGCTTTCGGTAAGCCGTGTCGGCGGGGCGGCGCAGGCAAAGGCGATCCGCAAGATTTCGGGCCGGCTGCGTCTGGACCTTGCGCAGTACCGGGAAATGGCCGCCTTTGCCCAATTCGGAAGCGACCTGGACAAGGCTACCCAGGACAAGCTGTCCCAGGGCGAGCGGCTTATGGAGGTGCTCAAGCAGCCCCAGTACTCGCCTTATTCTCTGGAAGAACAGGTGGCGATTCTCTTTTTGGCTATCAACGGCTATCTGATGGATGTCAAGGTGGAAGCTATTTCTTCCCTGGTCAAAACGTATCTTGAGTATCTTAAAAATCGCAGCGCCGATTTGATGCGGAGCATTGCGGAAACCGGAGTTGTTTCGGTGGAGCAGGAAGGGGAACTGCGGAGCGCTGTCGAAGCTTTCAAGGCGCTCAAACAAGCATAGCTTGCTGCGTCTGACAGGAGCGGGAATTGGCGAATTTACGGGACGTGCGTCTGCGGATGCGGGCCATCAGGCAGACGCTCCAGGTTACAAAGGCGATGAATCTCATCTCTACCGCGAAGCTGCGCAAGGGCAGGCGGATACTTGAGGACACCGAGCCGTACTTCAACCGGATTCAGAAATCAATGTTTGATATTCTTTCAAGCGCGGGCAAAGTAGAGAGCGCCTTTTTTCGTGAACCCGATGCGAACAAAACTTCCCGTACCGCTATTGTGGCGATTACCAGCGACAAGGGACTCGCCGGGGGCTACAACGCCAATATTTTCCGGCAGGTAAACGATCTCTGTTCCAGAGTCAAAAATCCCCTGCTGATTCTCATCGGCACAGTCGGCTACCGCTATTTTATTCATTCGCCTTATGTCATCCTGGAAAACTTTTCTTTCCGTTCGCAGCTGCCCACGGTGGAGCACGCCGGGGAAATCGCCGATTATATCGTGTCACAATATCTCTGGGGAATGTTCGACGAAGTGCATGTCGTGTATACCCACATGTACAGTACTATCAAACTGCTGCCCGCCGAGCGGCAGATATTTCCCCTGAACACGGAAAAAATACAGAGTGAACTTGCCAACACGGGAAACATGAAGCGGGTGGAACTTCAGTTTGAATTTCTCCCCTCAAAGGGAACGGTATTTGACGCCCTGGTGCCGCTCTATGTCAAGGGCATTTTTTACGGCGCAATAGTGGAAGCCTATGCAAGCGAACAAAGCGCCCGCATGGCCGCGATGGACGAGGCTTCAAAAAGCGCCGAGGATATGCTCGCGTCCCTGCAGATCAGTTACAACCGTGCGCGGCAGGCGGGCATCACCCAGGAAATGTCGGAAATTATAGGCGGCTCCACCGCCTTGAGCGATAAATGATCCGTAGAGATTTATAGGAGATTGCGGGATGGCAAATAAAGGATATATAACCCAGATACTCGGTCCCGTTGTGGACCTTCGTTTTGAGCCGGGGCAGATTCCCGCGATTTTGAACGCCTTGAAAGTGAAAACCGGCGGTTCAGGCGGCCGGGAGCCGGTGCTGGAAGTGTTGCAGCACATCGGCGACAACTGTGTGCGCTGTGTGGCAATGAGCGCTACCGAGGGACTCTCCCGCGGGCTTGAGGCCGAAGATACCGGCGGCCCCATCAGCGTTCCGGTGGGGCGGGAAGTGCTCGGCCGCATGTTCAGTGTTACCGGAGATCCGATTGACGACAAGGGCGCTTTCACCGCCAAAGAGTACAACTCCATCCACCGGCCCGCTCCGAGTTTCGAGGAACAGCGGCCCGCCACGGAAATGCTTGAAACAGGCATCAAGGTCATCGATCTTATCGCCCCCTACGCAAAGGGCGGCAAAGTCGGCCTCTTCGGCGGCGCCGGTGTGGGCAAAACCGTCATCATCATGGAGCTGATCCGCAACATCGCTACCGAACATTCAGGTTACTCGGTGTTCTCCGGCGTGGGCGAGCGCTCACGGGAAGGGGCGGACCTCTGGAAGGAAATGAACGAAAGCGGAGTTATCGAAAAAACCGCCCTTGTTTTTGGCCAGATGAACGAACCTCCCGGCGCGCGCATGAGGGTTGCCCTGGCGGGCCTTGCCATGGCGGAGCATTTTCGGGACAGGGAAGGCCAGAACGTGCTGCTCTTTATCGACAATATTTTCCGCTTCATCCAGGCCGGCGCCGAGGTTTCCGCCCTGCTGGGCCGCATCCCCAGCGCCGTCGGCTACCAGCCAACCCTGGCAAACGAGATGGGCAGCCTCCAGGAACGGATCGCCAGTACAGCCAAAGGCTCTATCACCAGCATACAGGCGGTCTACGTGCCCGCAGACGACCTTACCGATCCCGCGCCGGCTACCACCTTCGCCCACCTGGACGCCACCACAACCCTTTCACGCAAAATCGTAGAGCTGGGCATTTATCCCTCGGTGGACCCCCTGGCCTCAAGTTCCCGCATCCTTGACGCCGCCGCGGTTGGGGAAGAACACTACAACACCGCCCGCCGCGCCCAGCAGATACTCCAGACCTACAAGGAATTGCAGGACATCATCGCCATCCTCGGCATGGACGAGCTTTCCGCCGAGGACAAGATCACCGTCTCAAGGGCGCGAAAGGCGCAGCGTTTCTTTAGCCAGCCTTTCTTTGTGGCGGAAAAGTTCACCGGCATTCAGGGCCGTTATGTGCCGGTAAAGGAAACAATTAAAGGTTTCAGGATGATCCTAGACGGCGAGTGCGATTCGATTCCCGAACAGGCCTTCTACATGGCAGGCAGCATCGAAGATGTACTCGAAAAGGCGAGGGCATAAATGCGCGTGCTGCCAAAGCGGCCTTTGCGCTTCGCGGTCAATCGCGGGAGTTTTCATGGCCGCGCTGTTTAACTTTGAAGTGCACACCCCTTACCGGCCTTTTTTCTCAGGCAAGGTAGAGGCCGTCATCCTTACCCTTGTGGACGGCGAGATCTGCGTATACGCGAAACATTCCTCTTTTACCGCGCCGTCTGTCAGCGGCATACTCCGCGTGAAAGATTCCAAAAGCAAATGGCGCTCCGCGTTTATAACCGACGGCATTCTGGAAGTGAAGGATCATAAAACCGTACTAATGGTTGACACCGCCGAATGGCCGGAAGAAATTGATATTGACAGCGCCCGCGCCGACGAACAAGAGGCCAAAGAAAACCTTGAAACGGGCGGCCTTAAATTCGAGATAGACAACGCAAAAGCAAAACTGCGTTACGCCCAATTCAGGCAGAAAGCCTGGGAACTGCGCGGAGAAAAATAGAAGCCGCCCGCCAAAGCACCGGTCATGCCGCCGGCGAATTGGTTTACTCTCCCCGTTAAGCTGTTTTTTTCACTTGACAGCATACGCAATGAGCCTCCGCAGGGCAAACCTGGCGGTATCTTTAGCGTTGGGTTGTATCGGAACGCAGGCCCATTCTGGCGGAGCGCATTGCTCATTGTTCAAAGCCCAAGGCTGTGCTTGAAATTCTCCGTCACCTGATCCACGGAAGACCGGGCGTCTACGTCGAGGAGCAATCCTTTTTTCCGGTAGAAGTCGATAAGAGGGGCGGTTTGGGCGCGGTACACTTCAAGCCGCTTTTGGATTGCCCCGGGGCGGTCGTCGTCGCGGGTGTAGACTTCACCGCCGCAGTGGTCGCAGACATCTTCTTTGGCGGGTTTATCGAAAATTTTGTGGAAGTTGTATCCGCATTTGCGGCAGACGCGCCGTCCGCCAAGGCGCTCCAGCGCCGCCGAATCGGGGATGTCGAAATTGACCACTTTGTCCACAGCGGAAAATGCCGCCAGCGCCTCGGCCTGGGGAACGGTCCGGGGGAAGCCGTCGAGGATGTAACCTTTTTGGGCGTCGTTCCGGGCGAGTCTTTCCCTGACCAGTTCGATAGTGGTCTCATCGTCAACGAGTTTTCCGGCGTCAATGATCGCCTTAACCTTGAGGCCCAGGGGACTTTTGTCGGCAATGGCCTGGCGGAATATCACGCCGGTGCTGATGTGGGGCGCGCCGAGAATGTCTACCGCTTTGGCCGCCAGTGTGCCTTTGCCCGCTCCGGGGGGGCCCAGGAAAATCAGTTTCAAATCGGACTCCTTCCTGCAAAACCGCGAGTTGCAGAGCCGCTCCCAAAACTGCAATTTTGGGAAAACGGCCTTTTATAAAACATTGAGTTCCAAGTTCTAACCTTTTACCCGCCAGCGGTTGTCAACACGTTCCAGCTGCGCCGCGGCGAGGGTCATTTGACGGTCGTCGTCGTTGGTGAGTCTTATCTGGCCGCTGATCATGTTCACCTCGGCTACCCGCCACATGGTGTTATCGTGGCTGATACGACAGCCTTCCGGGGGGAGGAGGCGCTGCTGCTCGCTGTAAAAAAGGTGTTCGTAAGAGAGGCAGCAGAGGAGACGGCCGCAGGGGCCGGAGATTTTCATTGAGTTGAGCGAGAGGTTCTGATCCTTGGCCATTTTGATGGACACGGGCCGCAGTTTGTCCGATACGGCGTGGCAGCAGTATGCCCTGCCGCAGATTCCCAGGCCGCCGGTTACTCTGGCCTCGTCTCGGACGCCGATCTGGCGCAGCTCTATTCTGGTTTTAAAAACACCCACGAGGTCTTTTACCAGTTCCCGAAAATCCACACGGCTGTCGGCGGTAAAGAAAAAGAGTATCTTCGATTCCTCAAGCAGGTAATGCACAAGAACGAGTTTCATTTCCAGTTTGTGGTTTTCTATTTTTTCTTTGGAGATGATGAAAGCGTCCCGCTCCAGAATCCGGTTGCCGCGGGCTTTCTCCAAATCTTCCGGCGTGGCGGGCCGTTCTATCCAGGCAATCTCGGAAGCCGGAGGCGTCCTGCCGCGGAGCAGGCCGATTACCTGCGCCATATCGCGGCCGTAGCGGGTGGGTACGATTACCAGGGAACGGGTACTGAGGGTGTCGCCCCGGTACACGGCGGGAAAAGTTTCGTGGGAATAAAACAGGCGCAGGCGGTAGACGGGCGTGTTCGGGGCGATGGACTCGATCCCCGCGTCCGCGCCGGTGATAACAGCCGGCTCCTCTATAAAAGGGCCGTCCTCAAGCGCGGAAATATCATCTTCTATGTTTTCATATTCGTCGGTATCGTTCATATACAACCTTTATTGCAACAAGTCTATCAGAAGACCCTGTATTTCCTCAAGACGGGCGGCGAGATTAAGCTGCTGCCGCTGGCTGGAAAGAAGCATGGCGGCGAGGTCTTCCAGTTTTTGGTCGACAACCTGAATCTTGATATACCGCTTCTGCTTCATCGCTTCAGGCGTTCCCCTGGGACCCTTGTAACCGGCTTTGAGAAAATTGGGCGTTCCCGCTTCTTCTTCCAGCGCGAAGGCGTTTTCCAACACATAGTGCATGAAGTTCCGCACGGCCTGCTTGTAGCGGATAATTTCTTCGGGAAAGGGCCGGTCCCGCAGGGCGTCTCCCGCGCCGCGGACTTCGTCCATCAAAAAGTTGACCGTTTCCCCGGACACCGGCAGATCGCGCAGGGGGCCAAGCTCGTCCGCGGTTTTGCCCCGGATATCCTCAAAAACACGGGAAAAATCCTTGCCGCCGGGCCGCCGGATTCCGGTCTTTTTCCTGTCCCCTTTCACCTGCGAATAGGCCGAGGGATTCATATAGAAGGAAGGAACATCGGGAGAATCGACTTTAGCCATGCTTAACTCGTTTCGCGGGTTTTGGTGAAAACCGGCAGCGCGGACCTGATCCCCTGCGCGTCACGGTGTTCCGACAGCGCGCGCTTCCAGAGTTCCTCGTCCGGGCATACCAGCACCTTGCCGTGAATAAGGCAGCCCTCGTCGGCCTGTATGCGGCGGGTGATAATGTCGCCCAACACCAGGGCGCTGGAAAGAACCAGGAGGGACTCGCTGGCGATGAGACTGCCGTACACCACCCCGCCGACGGTGATTGCCGTGCCGGACACATTGCCCTTCATGCGGGCCTTTTCTCCGATTACCACGCGGCCTTTGGCGTTCACATTCCCCCGTATGCTGCCGTCGATACGGGTAAAGCCGCCGGAATCAATGTCCCCCGCCATGCTGGTATTGGGACCGATAATAGTGTTAATTGAAAAGGCTTCTAACCTGCCTGAGGGCATAGACCTAACGCTTTTGCCTGGCGATGCTGGAACGGATATTGATATATTTGTAGGGGTCTACTACGTCGGAACCGATGTGCACTTCGTAATGCAGATGGGGGCCGGTGGAAAGGCCGGTATTGCCGATAAGGCCGATCACGTCTCCCTGCTGAACCCGCTGCCCCACTTTCACCCTTGAAGACAGCAAATGCGCATAACGGGTATAGTAGCCGTGTTTGTGCTTGACAATCACGTAATTTCCGAAACCCTCGTCATAATCAATGGTAACCACCTGCCCATCGGCGGTAACCACCACAGGGTCGCCGGAACGGTAAGTGGAAATATCGATACCCTTGTGAATGTAGTACTGGCCGGTAAAGGGATTTTCGTTCTGCCCGAAAAAGAAGGAAATATGCCCGATGCCGCCCTTGATCGGCCAAATGCTGGGAATCTCCGTAAGCAGGGCGCTCTGGGAATCCAGCAGTGTACCGATTTCCTTAACCGGGTCCACGGCCTGGGAAAGATAGGCCGAAAGCCGCCGCACATCATCCACTTCCCGCAGCAGACCTTCCGGTGTTTCCCGAATATCAAAGAAAGAACCCAAATCGCCGGAAGCGGTCTTTTTATTGCCGCCGCTTATATCCGCCCCCAGCGCGGAAAGCGTACCGGAAAGGGCGTTTTCAAAACCCCGCGCCTCCCGGAGCAGCAGGGCGGTTTCATCCCGCAGTTGATCCAGGCTGGCCTGCACCTCTTTTAAGCGGCTGTCCTTGTTTACCAGAATGTTTCGGGCATCGTTGTAGGAAGCGCCGTACCAGAAGACCGTCCCAATGATACCCGCCGTCACCAGGAGGAAACAGCACATCGAAAGCACCGTAACATGGAGGTTATAGACCTTTTTTTCCGAATGGGGCACAAAAACCACGGTATACCGGCGGGTAACAAAGTTCCCCAGGGTTTTGAAAACACCCGCTATACCCCCCGCCGCTCCAAGGGCGGCGTTCTTTACCTTTGAGACAATACTGTTTTCAAGCCGCTTATACTCGTGGACTGAGGCCAAAACCTACCCCTCTCATGAACATAAAATACCCAGATTATTATAACAAACCTCGCCGAAACTTGTCAACATAAAAAAAACCCCGGGCAAATCCTTTCATTTACGAATCCTGTGTATAGATTATCGGTAAATTCGGAAAAATTCCGCGCTTTTGGGATTAGTTTTCTCTAAAAATAGCGCTTTGAGAAATATTTTTTGCAGAAAAGCCGCATACAGCGTATATGAAAGGTACATATACGTTATATGCACAGCCTCGTTGGCCTGTAAAACGCTCATTCCCATTCAATCGTGGCGGGAGGCTTGCTTGAAATATCGTAGGTTACCCGGCCAATGTCTTTCACGGTGTTGGTGATGCGGGTGGAAATTTCCAGCAGGTCTTTGATCTGGAAAGGATACACGTCGGCGGTCATACCGTCGGAACTGGTGATGGCGCGCAGGGCGAGGACCCAGCCATATTTGCGCTCGTCACCGGCAACGCCTACCGAGCGGATCGGCAGCAGGACGGCAAAGGCCTGCCAGATTGCATCGTACAGGCTGCGGCCTTCGCCGTCTGTACGGCGCTTTAATTCTTCAATATAAATAGCGTCCGCTTCCCGCAGGATACCGCATTTTTCCCCGGTCACTTCACCAAGAATGCGCACCCCAAGGCCAGGCCCGGGAAAGGGATGGCGGCGCACTACTTCCTCGTTAACGCCGAGGAAGCGGCCCAGGCGGCGTACCTCGTCCTTGTAGAGCTTGTCCAGCGGCTCAATAAGCCTGCCCGCTTTGCGCTTGGCGTCCACCAGCGGGCTGCCCACGTTGTGGTGGCTCTTTATCAGGCGGGCCTTGTTTCCCACCCCCCTGCCGCTTTCAATAAGGTCGGTGTACAGAGTTCCCTGGGCAAGAAAGTAATGTTCGGGAAGGCCCAGCCTGAGTACTTCCCGTTCCTGAATGGTGATGAACAGATCGCCGATAGCCCTGCGCTTTGCCTCAGGCTCGCAAAGGCCCTTGAGCGCCTCAAGAAATTCGCCTTCACAATGAACAATATGCAGGCGTTTTGCGCCCAGCTTCTCAAGGCTGGCCTTGACGGTTTTGGTCTCGTCCTTCCGCATAAGGCCGGTGTCCATGTACATTAAGTGAACCTGATCGCTTTGCAGCGTTTTGAGCAGCAGCGCGCCGGCCACGGTGGAATCCACACCGCCTGAAACAAGCAGCAGCACGGGGCTTTTACCGATGCGCTCATTAAGGGAAGCGCGCGTCTCTTCCACATAATGCTCCATGGTCCAGCCCGCTTTACAGGCGCACACGCCGAAAACAAACGCCGAGAGTATCTCATTCCCCCCTTCGGTGTGGGTTACCTCAGGGTGAAACTGAACGCCGAACCAGGGCTTTTCCCCATGAACAAGCACCGCCGGATACCCGGTGTCGCTGACGCCCGCCTCCCTGAAACCCGGCGCGAGTTTGGTAAGCGTGTCGCCGTGACTCATCCACGCCGTAAACGAAGGGCGGAAGCCCTCAAGAAAGCGCGCCGCAAGCCCGCTCCCGCCTTCGGCGACTGTGACCCCGATCCGCCCGTATTCCCGCCCGGGCAGCGCCTCGACCGTCCCGCCCAGATCAACCGTCATGCGCTGCAGGCCGTAGCATATTCCCAAAAGCGGCAGGCCGCAGTCGTACACTTTTTTGTCCGGCGCAGCGCCCCCGGCGTACACGGACTCAGGCGATCCTGAAAGAATAATTCCCCGCACATCAGGCCCCGGCTCCGGGGCAAGCGCGGAATCGCCGGGGATGATTTCGGTATACACCCCCATGTCGCGGATTCGCCGCCCAATAAGCTGGGTAGTCTGGCTGCCGAAGTCAAGGATCAGGATTTTGTCCATTTATTTCGTCCAGGGAGACTTGCGGATAATCGTCGCTTTGCGGTCGTAGCCCACGGAAACAATATCAATCGGCGTTTCGCAGAAGCGCTCAATAAACTCGATATACTCCATCGCCGCCACGGGGAATTCCTCGTAGGTGAGCGCGCCGGCAAGGGAGCGCTTCCAGCCGGTAAAACTCCGCAGCACCGGCCTGGCGCTGTTGAGTTCTTCAATGGAAGCGGGGAAACTCTCAATAATCCGGTCGCCGATACGGTAGGCGATACAGGCCTTGATTTCCCCAAAAGTGTCGTACACGTCAAGGTGAGTCATTACCAGGCTGTCAATGGAATTGGTAAGGCAGGCATAGCGGAGGGAAACCAGGTCGAGATAGCCGCAGCGGCGGGGCCTGCCCGTGGTAACGCCGTATTCGCGGCCGGTGTCGCGGACAAAGCGGCAAAGCTCGTCTTCCGCGTTGGGATCAAACTCACTGGGCAGCGGGCCGTTCCCCACACGGGTCGAATACGCCTTGAAAACCCCCAGCACCTTGTCGAGCGCCCGCGGCCCCACGCAGCCGCCGACCGCCGCGCCCGCCGCGCAGGACATCCCGCTGGAGACATAGGGGTAGGTTCCCAAATCAAGATCGAGCAGCGTTCCCTGCGCGCCCTCAAAAAGCACCTGGGAATTCTTGCGGTGCACAAGATAACTGGAAAGATCGATGGACATGGCACGGAGCCGGTCGATATACGGCGTAAGAAAATCGCGGTCTTCGTTCTCAAGCTCCGCCATTTTGTCTTTCCAGGCAAGGTCCGCCACGCGAATACCGTCCCGCCCGCTCTTCATCGAATAGGTAACGCCGATACCCCGGCCGGTAGTGCCGATAGGTTTCTTGCGCGCCGCGTCCCGCTCCCGGTCTATTTTGGTATACCCCGGCAGCACGATATGCGCGCGGTCGGAAATAAAAATCCGCCCCGTGGTATCGATCCCCCGGTCTTCGAGCATTTGTATCTCGTCAAACAGCGCCGCGGGGTCAATCACCATGCCCGCGCCCAGAATCGCGATCTTGTCGGGATAAAACACCCCGGAGGGGATCAGGTGGAGCGCGTATTCCTCGCCGCCGATAACGATGGTATGGCCCGCGTTGGCTCCGCCCGCGTAGCGCACAATTATCTGAGCCTCGTTAGCCAGATAATCCACGATTTTCCCCTTCCCCTCATCACCCCACTGGGCGCCGATAACCACGACTTTCATTGCTCAATAGTACCCGTTTATGGGGGGGAATACAAGAAGACGCGGCACCCCGATGGCAGCGGCAGAACGGCCGCCGGCGATTAGCGGACGCCGCGCGCCATACCGCGCGGGAGCGCCCGTTACCCGGCCAAAAAGGCCGTGCCTTTCTGTTTTCCCGCGGCGAGCGCTTCGAGGCTGCGGGGCTTGCCGCCGCAGGCCAAAATTGTGGGAATGCCGTAGGAAAAGGCCCGCTGGGCCGCGTCTAGTTTTGTGGCGATACCGCCCGTACCGAAATTGTTCGCCGCGCCGCTGCTGATGTTTTTGCGCGCGTCGTCAATATTCCGGACTTCTTCCACCAGGACGGCGTCGGGGAACTCTTTGGGGTTTTGGGTGTACAGGCCGTCGATGTCGCTGAAGAGGATGAGGAGATCGGCGCTCCAGAGGATCGCCGACAGGGCCGCCAGGGTGTCGTTCTCGCCGATTTTGATTTCTTCGACCGAAACGGTGTCGTTCTCGTTGATGATGGGGATGATGCCCTCGTCCACCAGGGTGAAAAGCGTGTTGCGCATATTGAGGGTTCTGATGGGATCGCCGAAGTCGTCCTGGGTAAGCAGGATTTGGGCGATGCGGAGGCCGTACTGTTCAAAGGCCCGCCGCCACGCGCCCATCAGTTCTACCTGGCCCACGGCGCAAAGGGCCTGGCGGTAGTGGATGTCCCGCTTGCGCGCCCATTTGTCCATGGTGGAAAGCCCCGCCACCTGCGCCCCGGATGACACGATGACGATCTGTTTGCCGTCCCGCTTGAAGGCCGCGGCTTGATCGGCGAATTCCGCGAGAAAGGCGGAGTTTATCCTGCCGTCCCGGTCGGCAAGGGTGTTGGAACCGAATTTGCATACTATTTTCCGCGCGTCAGCGATGAGCCGTGCTATCATCTTCGCCTAACTCCGTATTTGTCCCGAACCGCTGATAAGGTACTTTATGGTGGTGAGGGCTTCAAGCCCCATGGGGCCGCGCGCGTGAAACTTCTGGGTGCTGATCCCCAGCTCCGCGCCAAAGCCGAATTCGCCGCCGTCGGTAAAGCGGGTGGAGGCGTTGACGTACACACAGGCGGCGTCTACACGGGCGCGGAACTGTTCCGCTGCCTGTAAATCGTTGGTAAGGATCGCCTCGGAGTGTTTGGTTCCGTAGCGGTTGATGTGCCGGATCGCTTCTTCACAGGTGTCGACCGTTTTGACGGCGAGAATGTAATCGAGAAATTCGCTTGTCCAGTCCGCTTCGTCCGCGTCCCTAAGGACCAGGCCCGCGGGCAGGGCGGTATTCCCGCTCCCGGCGGCGCAGATCGCGGCGCGGGCGGCTTCGTCGCAGCGGAGTTCCGCCCTGCCGGCAAAACGCGCCGCCAGAGGAGGCATGAGCGCTGCCAGCGCGTCCCGCCGCACCAGCAGGGTTTCCACAGCGTTGCACGCGCCGGGCTTTTGCAGTTTCGCGTTGGCGATAATTTCAACCGCGCGGTCAATATCCGCGCTGCCGTCAACATAGATATGGCAGTTGCCTTCCCCGGTTTCAATTACCGGAATACGGGCATGTTCCACCACGCGGCGGATCAGTTCTTTACCGCCGCGGGGAAGTACCACGTCGATCCAGCCCCGCGCCGCAAGGATTTCGCTTACCTCGTCCCGGCTGCCTGAGTCCGCCAGGGCAACCGCGTCCGCTATGCCGCCGCCTTCCGCAATACCCGCCGTAATCGCCTTGACGAGCGCCCGGTTCGACTCCAGCGCCGAAGAAGAACCCCGCAGTAAAATCGGGCAGCCCGCCTTGTAGGCCAGGGCCGCGCAGTCGGCGGTAACGTTGGGCCGCGACTCGTAAATAATCGCCGCCACCCCCAGCGGGGCCACGACCTGTTCAATCAAAAGGCCGTTGGGCAACGTCCAGCCCGCGCGCACTGTGCCGACCGGGTCTTCCTGGGCGATAACAACCCCAATCCCTTCGATAATGCCGTCTATCCGCTCCCCGTCCAGCAGGAGCCGGTCGAGCAGGCTTTCCTTCATACCGCCCGAACGGGCCTTCGCAACATCGCGGGCATTGGCGGCCAGGATAGCGGCCCGGTCCCGGTCAATGGCGGCGGCGGCGGCGGCAAGGGCGCGGTCCTTGGCCGCGCGGTTTTCCAGCGCCAGACGGGCCTGGGCTGCTTTAAGCGCCGAAAACACTGTTTGCAGGGAACTCATATATGCTATCATAGCACAGCGGAGGTTTTAATGAAATACTTTTACGCCCTCCTGTGTGTCCTTGCCGTTGTTTTGCCGCTGTCCTGCGCCAGCCAGCCTCCGGTTCAGACTGCAGCGCCCCCCGCAGCGGACGCAGCGCCGCCCGAAACGCCGCCGCCGGTAACGCCGAGGCCCGACAAACCGGGCGAGGCGTTTAGGCAGGCCCTGCTGCTGGTTAGAAGCAATTCGCCGCAGGTCAAAAAAACGTTTCTGCTGAACGAAGGCAGCGCGGCCGCCGCTGTCGAGAAAAACGCGCCGGAGATAGTAGTTACCGGCGAATGCCGCGTTGACGGGTACGATTTTTTGGTTGTCTACGATTTGGCCTCGGCCGTCAAAACCGGCGGCAACCGTTTCCGCATTCCGTTTTTCATTACCGAATCAGGCGGCGGCCTTTCCCGGAGCGATGAACTTTTCTGGAGTTCCGGCGAGGGTGAAACCGGCCTGCTGCTTTCCTTTGACGACGATTATCAGGAGAGCTGGCGGAATCACTTCGACCTTTTTGAACAGTACGGCGCGCGGGTTACTTTTTTTGTACAGGGTACGCAGGACATCGTTGCCGGTTTTTGCGACGAAGCCCTGCGCCGAAACCACGACATCGGTTTTCATACCACAAACCACTATAACCTGGCCAATGTATCCCGCGAAGTATTTGATCGCGAAACCATTGAGGCCGCGGAAGAGTACCGTATCGCCTGCATTCCGCTCAGCGCCTTTGCCTGGCCCTACGGTCTTTCCGAGCCGTGGATGCGGGAAGCGCTTGCGCCGGTCTTCAAAATAACCAGGGGCTACGGCGCCAACTACCGCCTTTACGACGAGGAGACCGTACGCGGCGGGTACATTGTGTCCAAGGCCATTGACAACATCATCTATCCCGAAGACGCCTACTTTGAGCGGAACATCCGCCTGCTGTTCCTTGCCGCTCAATTCATCGGCGGCGTCCTTCCCCTTACCACCCACGAAATCGCCGATACCGCCCAATGGGGCATTAAGCCGCGGCGGCTTGAATATGTGCTGCGGGCCGCCCGCGAGCTGAAGTTCAAGTTTTATAC